>JBBRJW010000497.1:0-3509 GCA_038218705.1 Chthonomonadales bacterium
CTCAAGCAGGACTATCTGGCCTTTTACAAACAGGAGATTCGCTTCCGCCAGGAGCTTCGGTACCCGCCATTCTCGCGCTTCGTCAACATCATCAGCGTCGATGAACACGAGAAGCGCGCTGAAGAGCGAGCTGCGGCCTTCGCTGAGGCCCTTGCCGAGATCGCTCCGCCGGATGTCGAGCAGATCGGGCCCAGCCCTGCGCCGATCGCGCGGCTCAAGAACCAGTATCGATTCCATGTGGCGCTACGAGCCGAGCCGGATGCTGAACTCGCCGGGCTGGTGAGGGCGGCGCTCGCCAGACTCTCGCCTGCGGACCGGCTCGGCCTTCACATCGACATGGATCCGCTCAGCATGGCGTAATGGTCGTCAGGCCGCAGTCACAGTGCGCTCCTCCATGGCGATGATCCGCTGAGCTACCTGCAGGCGCGCAATCAGGACTTCGCGATCGAGTGGCTTGGAGAGAAAGACATCTGCACCCGCGCCAAGAGCCTGCATGCGGTTCTCGCGCCCCTCCTTCGCGGTTAGCATAATGATACAGACGTAGCCACCGCGACCAACCGGAGCACTCCGGATATTGCGGCACACCTCGAGCCCATCCATCCTGGGCATCATCCAGTCGAGTATAACAACGGGATAGACGCCCGCCTGCGCCGCTTTCCACGCCTCCTCTCCATCGGAGGTGCCCGTGACCTGGTGCCCCTCCTGCTCCAGCAGGGCGCGCAGAGTCATCATGGATGCCGCATCATCCTCGGCTACGAGTATCTTCATGCTATTGCCTCGCGAGGGAATCTGCGTATACAGAGAGAGCACGATCAAGGTCCAGCCATCGCACGTTCGCTCTGCCCCAGGTTTCCCGCGCATCTGCTAGATTATCGGAACGCCCCATCGTCTCCAACTTGCCCACGCACTCCGCAAGCTGTTCCGCGCCCATACTCAAACAACTTCCCCGCAAGGCATGCGCATGGAATTCGAGGCTTGCGCTGTCCTCCGTGTCCACGGCCAACTCGCAGCGCGCCAGCGACCTGGACGCGCTTGCGCGGAACTCGCCGGTCACCTGCCGCAGCAGATCCGGATTTCCGAGCAGGGCGTCTTCAATCTGCGACTGGTTGAAAACCCGGAGGGGGCCCGACTCATTGTCGGCTTCGAGTGCCGAGATCTCCATGCTCTCGCGTGCAGGGCGCTGATCTGCGATGAATCTCGCCACCAGCGTCCGAAGTGCCTCCGGCGAGAGCGGCTTGGGAAGCACTTCGTCGAAGCCTGTGCTCAGGAGCTCCGCCCGGTCGTCCTCTCCTGCACAGCCCGTCACTGCGACGAGCCGAGCATGGCGGGACAGACCTGCAGTCCTGATGCGCCGCCCGGCCTCCAGACCGCCGATGCCGGGCATCTTCACATCCAGGAAGGCGATGTCGAATTTCGTGCGCTCACACTCGGCAACGGCAGCCTCGCCGTCCGCCACAACGATCGTCTGCCCGGGCGCAATTCCGACGGCACCAAGCAGGCAGCAACCAACCGTTCGGTTGATGCTCTCATCATCGGCAACCAGAACGGTTAACTGCCCGGCTCCCTCGACCGGGCCGGCAGGCGAACCCTGCCTCCGTTGACCGCCCATGCCCGCCAGACCCCCGAGCGCGGCGTGCAGGTCCGATGGGCGCGCGATTGCGGCGATCCGCGCGACAACGCCGGGCTCTGGTCGGCCTGCACCGTGGCACTCCTGAAGCGCGCCGAACTGGACGACATCTAGCCCTCCCTCCAGAGCGAGCGCTCGCAGCCGCTGCGAGCGCTCGTGTCGCCAGAGCTCCAGATCGATCAAGAGTAGAGGGCGATGTGCGTCGTGGGCGTGTGCGGTCACCCAGTCGCAAGCACTCTTGAGGTCAGCCGTAGCCCGGCAATCGGTGCGCCAGAAGCCGCACTGCGCGGACACGCCCACCCTTCGCTCCGCCAGAGTCGAAACTACCAGCGCGCTCCCGGCCGAAGCGGCCGACGAACGGTCCCAGCGAACCGGTGTCGCCGATCCACGCCGGAACCTCAGTTCAGCCGTAAAGGTCGAACCAGCGCCCTCCTGGCTCTCAACCGAAATGGCGCCTCCCATGAGTGAGAGGAGTTGCCGAGAGATCGTCAGACCGAGTCCGGTCCCACCGTAGCAGCGCGTCGTCGATCCATCGGCCTGCGTAAAGCTCTCGAAGATGTGCTTCTGGCGGTCTTGGGCGATTCCGATTCCAGTGTCCCTGACACGTAGCCGCCAGAGCGCCTCGGTAGCGCTCAGTTCGGCACATTGAGCGGAGACCACCACCGTGCCGCCCTCTGGAGTGAACTTAATAGCATTGCTAATTAGATTGCCCAGTACCTGCTGTATCCTGAGCCCATCGCCCAGCAAAGTGTCGCCTTCGACGATCCCATCTAGTGTTAGCGGCGGGAGTTGGACGCAGAGATCAATGCCCTGCTTCTCGGCATGGGCAGCGAGTGCAAGCACGGCTTCCTCAACCAGCTTCGAAAGCGAGATCTCCGCGCTCTCGACCTCAACCTTTCCAGCCTCGAGCTTGCTGAAATCGAGAACCTCGCGTACGAGAGCCAGCAAGTTGCGGGCCCCTGATTTGAGCGTGTCCAGGTAAAAGGTCTGGGCGGAATCGAGGTCTGTTCCTTCGAGAAGGGAGGCCATTCCCATGATCGCGTTAAGCGGCGTTCGGAGCTCGTGACTCGTATTGGCCACGAACTCGCTTTTGAGCCGGGCGACGTCCAGCGCAGCGTCTCTGGCTGCAGCGAGCTCCCAGTTGCGCTCCTCGAGCTCGATCGCGAGCCTTTTTCGGCGAAGCTCCCCAAATTTCCGTTCAGTGACATCCTCATGTACGACAACAATACGCGTGGGGCCGTCCCCTGGGAACCGCGATATGCGAAGCGCGATCCAATCCTCTCTATTGTCGAGACGGTACGGCCACTCCTGTTCGAACTGCTGTTCTGTTCCGTCAATTACGAGTTGCACGCCTGAGGCCGCCAATTCAGACATGCTGGATTCCAGGCGTTGGCAGCCGATAAGGTAGTTAGCGCCTGTTGCCAACAGCGCACTCTCCAGCCCGGTGCGGCTTGCGGCTGAATTCCATGACTCGTTCGTGGCAATAATGTCGCCTCGCTCATTCAGAATGGCGATACGGGCCGAAAGAGCGTTCACAGTGCATCGCGCGAAGCGCTCTGACTCCCGCAGTTCTGCCTCTGCGTATTTGCGATCGATCGCAAGGGTGAGCGCATTCGCGACCGCCGCCGACGCAGCGAGGGCCTCACCGTCTAGAGGATCGTCGCCGGAGAATGTCAGGACCCCCAGCAGGCGGCCATGAAGCACCATTGGGAACGCGGCCGCGTTGGGATCGCCCGCGTCTCCGCCGCCTTCCGGATCCCACCGCGCAACGGCCCGCAGGCACTCGGCTGCCTCTCCCGCCATACCTTCACAGCTATGAATTGAGGCCTCGCCAGCAGCTCTCTGAGTCGATGCCTGGGCAGCCGGCCACAGACCTGGACCC
>JBBRJW010000498.1:0-3507 GCA_038218705.1 Chthonomonadales bacterium
GAGCGCGTGTGCAGCGGGGCAGGGCCCTTTTTGCGCGATTCTGGCGGATCAGGGCAAACATTCCGGCGACCGCACGGTAATGATAACAGGTATCATTTCATTAGTGGCAGTGCCCGCCTCCCCTCGGAACCGGTGAGCGCCGCCGAAATCCCCCTGACAATCGATTCGCATCTGGAGAAAGGCAACTCATATGGAACAGGAATTGGTCGCCACGATTGCACGGCTCGAAGGCCGGCTGAGTCGGGCAGAGCGGCGGATTCGCCTGCTCTCTGGAGCGGCGCTCGGGGCGCTGGGTATCGCGTTTGCGGCAAGCTTCCTCCCCGCAGCACGAGCCGACGCGACCACCGACCGCATCGCAGCGCTGGAGGCGAAGCTACAGTATCTCAGCACCTCCGGCACGAACATGGTGATTTCGGGCGCCAACCTCTTTGTCGTGAACGGATCGGGCTCAACGGCGAACGCCAACGGTCTCGGCAATATCTACGTGGGTTACAATGAGGTTCGTGGCGGCGGATCCGACGCGCGCACCGGCAGTCACAATATTGTTGTGGGCCAGGGCAACAACATCACGAGTTACGGTGGGGTGGTAGTCGGCAGCGGTAACACCTCCAGCTCCCCGTACGCGGCTGTCGTCGGCGGCAATTCGAATGTTGCGTCTGCGAATTATGCTGTTGTTCTGGGCGGAACCCTTAACACGGCGAGCGGCGCACATGCTGCAGTGCTCGGGGGAGCGTCCAACAGTGCGACCGGCGACACCAGCACGGCGGGAGGCCATCTGAATCTGGCCGACGGGCAGTACGCTTCCTGCCTCGGCGGGGAGAGCAATGACGCTTACGGTACCGGAGCCGTTGTCAACGGCGGGCAGAACAACTTCGCGGCCGGAAACTACAGCAGCATTGCGGGTGGAGTGAACAACTCAACCAGCGGCAACTATACGGTGGTCGGCGGAGGCCAGGGCCTCACTGCATTCAACGATTTCGATTCTCTATCGGGAGACACACATCTCGACTCGATTGTCGGTGACCTCCAGACCCAGGTTTCGGATCTCAACACGAAGACAGCATACATCTCCGTGACCGGCACGAGCATGGTGATTTCGGGCGCGAACCTCTTTATCAATAGCGGCTCCGGGGCAACCGACGGAACGGTTAATGGGCTCGGTAACCTGATCATTGGTTACAACGAGCTGCGGCCAAATAACCAGTTCAACACGCGGGCTGGCAGCCACAACCTGATTCTCGGGCAGCAGAACAACTTTGCCGGGTTCGGCTCACTTGTGAGCGGTTACTACAACTACATGGGCGGTTCGTGGGCCGCCGTAATCGGCGGTGCGGGCAATGTAGTGAATGGCACGTGCGCCGCAGTCATAGGAGGCCAGGGCAATACGGCGTCCGGCTTTGGCGCAGTGGATGTGAGCGGCCAGAACAACAAGGCCACTGGCTTCTACTCAGGGATTCTCGGAGGCATCAACATCACGCAGTCGACGACTAACGGCCATACGCCGTAACCGCGATCTCCCCTGGGACGCAACGACGATGCTGCGCCCGCCCCGGCCACTGGCCAGGGCGGGCGCGCTGCTTGGGGAGGAGTCCCGCTTATAGAGCGGGAATGACAAAGAAGCAAGAGCAGTGTCCGGGTATGAGGGAGAGACGAAATGCATTCCGTGGTTGACTTAAGAAGCGATACCGTTACTCGACCGACTCCAGAGATGCGCCGTGCGATGGCGGCCGCCGAGGTGGGCGACGATGTGCTCGACGATGACCCGACGGTACATCGCCTTCAGGAGAGGTCGGCCGAGCTCATGGGCAAAGAAGCGGCGCTCTTCATGCCGTCAGGCACCATGTCCAACGCGGTGGCCATTCTGGCCCACACGCGCCCTGGCGACGAGATCCTGCTGGACTCCGACGCGCACTCCATGCTCTACGAGGTTGGCCTGCCGGCCACGGTCTGCCATGTCCTTACCCGCCAGTTCCAGAGCGCGCACGGCATCCCAACCGTGCAGGGAGTTGCGCGCCATCTGCATACCGAGTCCATTCACTCGCCAGGCACCACGCTGATTATGCTCGAGAACACCCACAATCGGGCCGGCGGCTCAGTGATCCCCCTGGAGGTCCATGCTGGCCTCCGCGATCTCGGCCGGGAGCACGGGATCCCCCTCCATCTCGATGGCGCGCGGCTCTTTAACGCGGTCGCGGCCACCGGAATACCGGCCGAGCGGTTCGCCGCTTGCGTTGACACGGTGACATTCTGCCTCTCCAAAGGCCTCGGAGCGCCCGTTGGCTCGGTGCTCTGCGGACCGAGCGACTGGATACTCCGCGCACGGCGATTCCGCAAGATGCTCGGCGGCGGCCTGCGCCAGTCTGGCATCCTCGCGGCCGCGGGCCTCTACGCCCTGGAGCATCATCGGGAGCGGCTCGCCGACGATCATGCCCATGCGCGCCGACTTGCGCAGGGACTTGCAGACGCACAGGGACTCCGCATCGATACGCTGGAGCCCGCAACCAATATGGTCTACTTCCAGACGACCGGCTCCGCAGCCGAGCTGGCAGAGGCGCTCCGCGCCAAAGGGGTTCTCTGCGGAACGGTAACACCTAACCGGATCCGCATGGTGACCCATCTCGATGTAGACGCGGACGACATCGACCGCACGATTGCGAATACGCACGAAGTTTGTGACACCCTTAATCGCACCTCGTAACGAGCACAGGTGCTCCAGGAGACCTCTCTTGATCCAGAAATTGGTGGCGCCCGCATCGGTGCTGGCGCTCATACTGAGCATCCCCGTCGTGTCGCATGCTGCCGCGCAGGCGCGGCCCCTCTTCTTCGTTGCATCGAACGGCCGCGATACCTGGAGCGGTCATCTCGCGTCCCCAAACCGGAAGGGCTCCGATGGTCCATTCGCCACGCCCGAGCGCGCTCGCGCCGCCGCAGCCGCGGCGCTGGCGGGCGGAGGGTCTGCCCCCCACATCCGGCTTCGGGCCGGGACCTACTTCCTGGCCGCGCCGCTGGTGCTCAACCCGGCGGATTCCGGGCGAGGCGAGGCGGATCCGGTTGTCTGGGAGGCTGCGACTGGCGAGCGTCCGGTATTGAGCGGCGGGACGCCAATCGGCGGCTGGAAGCTGGCCTCGAAGGGCGCATGGGAGACCGTGCTGCCTGCGGCTCAGCAGGGCTCCTGGAGGTTCTCGCAGCTTTTTGTGGGGGGCGAGAGGCGGTACAGACCACGCCTGCCCAAGAACGGCTACTACACCATATCGAGGGAGATCGCGCCCGGTGACAAGAACGATCCCCGAGGATACGATCAATTTGGCTTTCGAGCGGGCGAGATTCGGGCAGACTGGACGAACTTTCATGACGTGGAGGCGCTCTGCTTCCAGACATGGACGATGGTTCGGTTCCCGATAGCGAGCGTTGAAGAGGCGACGAACACGGTCCATCTGGGCGGCGGGACGGGCGGGACGGTCTCCTACGCCTCTCTCCCGCGAGGTAACCGATACCTTCTTGAAAATG
>JBBRJW010000499.1:0-3507 GCA_038218705.1 Chthonomonadales bacterium
AGAAGGAGCGCCACCAGTCGAGGTCCTTGCGGCGGATGGCGGTAGGACCGGTGGCGAGCAGAGCATCGAGCCTGTGGCTCGCCTCTTGCTCGGGCACGGCATCGAGAGTCACAGCTGCCGCGATCAGGAGAGCCGCCTGGCCTCGACCGGGAGCTGTAAGGACGCCCCCGCGGGCCGAGCCGCCTCCCGCGAATGCGAGCGCAACGCCGAGGCCGAGCCCGGCGACAAGGTCGCTGGGCGAGTGGCTGCCGCCCTTGCGTCCGCTCTCATCGTAGTCGTGAACCTCGCGGGCGACGACGCGCGCGCCCTCCCCGGTCACCCGCATCTCGGGCCGCCAGATAGAGAACTCGGCCTGGATCGCGCCAGCTCCGGATCGCTCGTCCGTAATCAGGACGAGGAGGGCGTTCCGATCCATCACTCCGCGCACCTCAATCCGCGCGGCTCCCCGGGCCGTTCTCAGCTTCACGACTACCGAGCCGGAGGCGAGGTCGAGTTGCTGCTCGAAGCCCAGGATAGCGGCCGCGGTGAGGCCAGGCAGCGTAACGGTGACGTGGCCCGGTGAGTTAACAGAGAGGCCGGGGTCGCTGCCGCTATTGCGGGCGAACCAATCCGGCTTGCTGAGGTGAAGGTGTAGCCGCGCGTCCGCAGCGCGAAATGAGACCATGGCGGACAGGTCCCCGGAGCCCGTCGGCATTACCAGGGCGGGATCGTCGGCGGGCGCGGCAAATCGCGGGTTCAGACTGCCTGATGGCTGGAAAGGGGAATCGAAGCCGCGTGGGGGACCGGCGGCTGCCCCGGCGGCGACGGGCCCCGCACATGCGAGTGCGAGGCCGCTCTTAAGAAGCGTGCGGCGAGATGGAAGCGGAGATGCGGGCATGGAACCGACTCGCTTTCGATCGGGATTTCAGGCGCGGCAGAGCTCGCGCCAGAGGCCGTGATAGGCCTGAAGGAATACCACGCCATCCTCTGCCCGGACGGATGCACCGATCTCACAGAGCGTGAACCGGTCGTAGCCGCTTTCGCGGAAGAGGCGGAAGAGCTCGCGGTAGGGATAGCCCGTATTCCACAGCTCGGTGATGTGGCATGAGCGGATATCCGGCCGCAGCAGCTCGAACGCCGCTTTGACCGACCCGCCGCTCACATCGGTAGCGTTGGAGTTCCAGCACGCGCCGACCTTCGGATGCCGGCAGTGATCGAGTATCGTGCGGGCGTTTTGCGGCTCCATGGTACCTGAGCCGTGAACTTCCAGGAAGATCTCGACGCCGTGCGCTGCCGCCGCGTCGCCGCAGCTGTTGAGCGACTTGCCGATCTGCTCGAGCGTCTTTGCGACCTCGACCTCCTTCGGCAGCCCATTGGGCCGCACCTTCACGCCGTGCGCGCCTAACTCCTCGGCGAGCTCGCACCATCGGCGTGTCTCCTCGATGTTGCGGGCAACGGTCGCAGGATCGGGAGACTGGTATTCGCAGGTTGTGCCGAGCCCCCAAAGCGTGACGCCGGAGTCGGCGAAGCGAGCCTTCACTTCGCGCCGCTGCGCCGGCGTGAGGGCCAGCTCAACCCCGTGGGCATGCCCGGTTCGGAGCTCTACGCCTTCCAGTCCGCCGGCCTTCACGTTGTGGAGGAGGGTGGGGAGATCCCAGTCCTTCGCCACGTTATACGTAACCGTTCCCAGCTTGAAGCGGGGGCCTCCCGCCTCCGCCCGTGTCTGGCCTTCACCGGCTGCCAGTATTGCCGCCCCCGCCGCCCCTGCCATCAGTACCTCCCTGCGCGTCCATCCCATAGCTCACTCCCGCTCTCGTTCCACTCGCCCGGATCCCGGCGTGCCGCTGGGCCGTGCGCGGCTTCCATTCCGCAGGAAGCCGCGCACGGGCCTCAGACTAACCGACGCCGAGAAGCTCGACCTCAAACACGAGCGTGGCATTCGGCGGAATGACTCCGCCTGCGCCGCGCGCGCCATAGCCGAGCTCCGGCGGAATCGTGAGCTTGCGCGTTCCACCGACCTTCATGGTTGCGACGCCCTCATCCCAACCCTTGATCACGTTTCCACGCCCGATTACAAACTTGAACGGCTCGCCGCGGTCGCGGGAGCTGTCGAACTTGGAGCCGTTGGTGAGGGTCCCGACATAGTGAACGGTAACGTTCCGGCCTACCGTCGGGCTCTCGCCCGTGCCCTCCAGAATATCCTCATACTCGAGTCCGCTGGGTGTCTTCAATCTCGTTCTCCTTGTGATGAATTCGGCCTCATGGCCGATGCCCCATCTGCTTTGCAAGCAGCGAGAGCGCGATGACGAATCCGATGGCGATAATGAGCCGTCGAACATTTCGCTGACCGATCCGGCGCGCAACGCCCGCACCGCTGTAGCCGCCAATCATGGAGCCTATCGCCATGATTCCGGCTTCCTGCCAGTAGATCTGGCCGCGAGCGATGAAGAGGATCGAGGCGATGCCGTTGATGAGCAGCGCGTTGAGATTCTTGAGCCCGTTCATTCGGTGGATGTTCCGGAAACCCATGAATCCCAGGGCCGCGAGCATCAGGATACCGATGCCTGCGCCAAAATAGCCACCGTAGATGGCAACTGCAAACTGAAAGCCCGTTATCGCAAGCCACGATCGCGGCTCCTCTTCTTTGGCGGCAGCGGGAGATTCGGCGGTTTCCGGCTGCGGCTGGAGGGTCCCGCGCTGCATTCGCGCAAGGGGCTCCTGCACCGTAAAGAGGAGAGTGGCGAGCAGTATCAGGAACGGGACAATCCGCTCAAAGGTTTTCGGATCGGTCGAGAGAAGCAGCCATGCCCCGAGGATACCGCCGAGGAGGCTTGGGAGAGCGAGGCGCAGAATTGCGCTGCGGCTCGCACCGATCTCGCGGCGGTAGCCCCACAGGCTGCTGACTTGACCGGGCCAGAGCGCCACCGCATTGGTTGCGTTGGCCATTACCGGATTGATGCCGGTGGCGAGCAGGGCCGGGAAGGTGATTAGCGTTCCGCCTCCGGCCACGGAGTTGACCGCTCCCGCAATCACCGCTGCTCCGATTAACATGGGAGCGTGTTGTAGATTCATGATTAGACCCCGACGCGGGGATTGCGTCGGGGCAAGATTCGCCCTGGTTCGCCTGGTTTCCTCCGCGGGCCGACAGGCGGTGTCAGTCGCTGCTGGTATCGACCGTGACGGGCGGAGGAACGAGCTTCCACTCCTTGACAAGGTCATCGTTATAGTAGGCGCGGAGCGTCACTTTGCGACCGGCATAGTCGATGTGTACCGGGATTCGATCGCCAGGACCATAGGTTCCGTCGACGACCGTAAGAGCGCCAACGGAGCGGTTATCCTCAAACTCGACCTTGACCTGCCTCGCCGAGCCATGGTCCCGAGGGACCTCGAGGACGCGATCAAGCGAGTGCATCTGGTCGTCCGGCTGAACTTCGGGGTCCGATGCTGGCTCTGCCGCGGCGGTGCTTCCGCTCGGAAGCAGGCGCGGCCTTCCGTACGCCTCGGCCGCGTTTCCATCCGGGGCACCTG
>JBBRJW010000500.1:0-3506 GCA_038218705.1 Chthonomonadales bacterium
AGTGCCCGATAGCGTTCAATAACTCCGCGATACAACGGGTCTCTCCTTTTGAGCAGAGCCTGCCGCGCCCTCGCAGCCCACTCCCGGGCGGACCCGCAAGCGTGTTTCGAGGTCGATCCTCCGCAGAGAACGGATCAGGCCTTCAATTTTCTCAGAAGCGTTACGCGCCCAATTGGCACCCACTCGACAACGAGAATATCCCCATTATGGAGAAACTTCGCCGAATGGGGATGGATGAACTTGCCCGGCACAAACTCGTTCCGGGCGTGGCCCCGCAGCTCCGGCAGGCTTGCGCCGTCGCCAAGCTGGGCCATCACACGGTTCTCGCCATCCAGTATCGTTACCACGCTGTGAAGGTCAGGGACCAGCAGCATGTCTCCAAGGATACTGAAGTGGCAGGGCTGCCGCATTCCTTCGGTGACGAACTTCACGTGCTTGCCATCGAGCGTGAAGTACTGAAGTCGGTTGTTGGCGCGGTCGGCCACCACCAGCAGCGGCTCTCTCGGCCGGGTGTCTACCCAGATACCATGCGCCTGAAGTACCTTCCCGGGCTCCTTGCCTTTTCCGCCAAAGACCTGGACGAACTCGCCCTTGATATTGTATCGGGTGATCCAGTCCGATCCGTAGCCGTCAGTGACATAGAAGTCGCCGTTCGGCCCGAACGCAATGTTCGTCGGGATGTAGGGATCTCCGGGCTTGTAAACGCCCGCCTCGGTGGGAACCCCCTTCTCCCAGACAGTCTTGCCGTCGAGAGTGGTCTTCACAACATTGCGGTGCGCGGTGTCGCAGTGGTAGAGGTACTCCACTCCGGATTCGCGGCGCAGATCGAGCCCATGCCCGCCGCCCTTGAAGCGCTCGCCCCAGGAGTTGAGGTATTTGCCGTGTCTGTCGAACACCAGGATAGCGTCGCCTTTTGGGCTATCCGCCGCCACGGTATGGGAGATGTAGATGTTGCCTTTTGCGTCCTGAGCAACGCCCTGCGTATCCCCCCAGTGGATGTTATCCGGAGGAGTCAGCCAGTCGTGTACGCACTCGTACCTATGACTGCCTTCTCCGAGAACGATCTTCGGGGCTGCATCGCCCTCGGCCATCGTGCCAGATAAACCGGCGAGCGCCACGCTGACTGCCGTGAAGCCAGCCCGCGCCATCCACTCCCGCCGCGTAATCTCTCTCTTGCCCGGTCGCTCGTGCAGCTGCGTATCGTTCATGATCATCACTCCTCTGTTGAGTTGACCCCGCCTGAAAACAATGACGCGCAGCGCTGTGAGCTGCTTCTATTTGCGTACAGGATACCCGAAAACCAGAGAGCGTGTGAGACCGGCGGCGGCCCAAACCCAGCAGGTATCTTCTTCATCGCCGGTGAAACGGACCCGGACGGCAGAGGCGAAGGACCTTTGAGCTCTTCTATGTTCCCACGGAGCAGTCCGACCGATCTGCTTGCTCGCCCGTTGAGCCGAACGCCGGGCAAATAGGATAGAAGTGCTCGACTATGGCTGGATTTGCACACCCGGTAACCCGGACAGCAGGGTTCTCCACCGCGAAGAAGCCGCTCGCCGTTTGGTCACCCTTCCATACTGCCAATTCTCGGAGCGGGAGCAGCAAGATGAATCGAGCGACCGTCGTATTGTGTGTCGCCGCGACCGGCATGCTTCGCCTGCAAGGCAGCGGGGCTGAACGAGCGGCGAGGAGAACAGCCATGCGTTCAGAACAGAAATCCGCGCAGCATCCGAAGCGCCTGCCTCGCGCGGGCGGCTTCTTCGGACTGCACTTTGACTTCCACGCGGGGCCCGATTCTACCGAGGTCGGCAAGAACACGACCCGCGAAGTGATCGAGAACCTGATCGCTCAGGTGAAGCCTGATTACCTGCAGATCGACTGCAAGGGCCATCCGGGCCTCTCCAGCTATCCGACCAGGGTCGGCAACCCGGCCCCTGGCTTTGTGGGCGACCCCCTTCGCCTCTGGCGCGATGTCACCGCGGAGAACGGCGTAGCCCTCACCATGCACTATTCAGGAGTATGGGATATCGAGGCCGTCAAGCAGCATCCGGATTGGGCGGCCGTTCACGCCGACGGCACTCTTGATGACCGGGCGACGTCTGTATTCGGTCCCTACGTTGATGACCTGATGCTGCCGCAGCTCCACGAGCTCGCGAGTGTCTATGGGGTGGATGCGGCGTGGGTGGACGGCGACTGCTGGGGCTCCACTCCGGACTACGGGGCGAAAGCACAGGCGGCTTTCCGGAAGGCGACCGGTTTCGACGCCGTGCCCCATGCCGCGGGAGAGCCGCACTGGCGGGAGTGGCTCGAGTTCAACCGAGAAGGGTTTCGCCGCTACCTGCGTCACTACGTGGATGAGGTCCATCGGCGTGATCCGGCCATGCAGATATGCTCGAATTGGGCGTTCAGCGACCACATGCCGGAGGCGGTCTCGGCGCGGGTCGACTGGCTCTCGGGCGACTCAGACCCCTCGGACGCAGTAAACGCCTCAAGGGTTTCAGCTCGCTACCTGTCGCGTCAGGGCAAGCCCTGGGACCTTATGTCGTGGAGCTTCGCGGAATCGAGTGCGGGCGGCGGATACAAGCCGAAGTCGATCGTGCAGCTCGAGCGCGAAGCGGCCGTGGTGCTCGCAGCAGGGGGAGGCTTCCAGGCATATTTCACGCAGAAGCGTGACGGCTCTATCCGGACAGAGCAGATCCCGGTGATGGCGGCGCTGGCAAGGTTTTGCCGCGCCCGGCAGGCGGCCTGTCACCACGCCGTCTCCGTGCCCCAGGTGGCGCTGCTCTACTCAACTACCGACCACTTTTACGACCTGAACGGGCTCTTTCCCCGGGACGTCTCCCGCCTGAAAGGCGTGCTCGCCGGGCTGCTCGAGAGCCAGTACTCGGTGGATCTGGTGAGCGAGCATCATCTCCACGGCCAGATGGCGAAGTACCCGCTCATTGTCCTGCCAGAGGTCCGCACACTGGAGTCGGCCTTCCGCGACGAACTGGCAGCCTACGTGCGCGGCGGCGGGCGCCTGCTGCTCGTCGGCCCGCAGTCCACGGCGCTCTTCGCGCACGACCTCGGCGTATCGCTCGAGGGGGCGCGGCAGACATCGACGCGCTGGCTGGACTACGAGGGGGCGCGAGCGCAGACTGCGGACGAGTGGCAACCTATGATCCTGAAGCCTGGCGTCCAGACCGTCGGGATGCTCCGCAGCCAGAACCTGGCGGACGCCGAAGGGACGCCAGCGGCGTTCTTCGCGCCGGTCGGCAAAGGAGCGGTCGGCGCCACCTGCTTTAGCTTCGGCCACGGCTATGCTCAGCACCACCAGGAGCCCGCTCGCGCTTTTCTGTCAGCTCTCGTGCACCGCCTCCTCCCCGCTCCCCTGGTGGAGGTTACCGGGACCCATGACGTAGATGTTATTCTCAATCGCCTGCATGGCCGCCTTTCGATCAACCTGGTCAATACGGCGGGCCCGCATTCGGACCGGGCCCACCCGATCCTCGAAACCATCGAGCCCATCG
>JBBRJW010000501.1:0-3504 GCA_038218705.1 Chthonomonadales bacterium
GGGTATCTCCCCGGATGGCCGCACCCTCGCCAGCGCATCGACGGACGGGTATGTGAAGACGTGGCTGAGGGTTGGAGGCGGACTGATCGAGCGCATGCGCGTCTGCGATCGTGGCGTGGGCGCAATGATCTTCTCGCCGGACGGCAAGACGATCGCCACAGGTGACGATGAGGGCCGCGTAAAGCTCTGGAGCGTTCTAGGCGGCGTGCTGATTTCAACGCTGGGATCCCACGACCGCGCGGTGACGGCGCTCGCATGGACGGCCGACGGCAAGATCCTGGTGAGCGGCGGCGCGGACAAGACGCTGCGCTACTGGTCGATCGAAAACGGCAGGCAGCTTGCCCGGATCGCGGCGCACGACGGCGCAGTTCGTGCCATTGTGGCGCTTCCTTAGCGACGGTCTCAAACAACCAGCGTTGAACCCGCCACACCGGCGACCATTTGCCCATTATCCCAGCGCGTGCCATAATAGAAGCCTCGGTAGAACGCTTTCGAGGGAGTAAGGGGCTCGCATGGAAAACCGCGGTCGGATGATGGTTCAGTTTGCCTTCTATAAGTTCGACGCCGCGTGGCGGCGGCAGCCGGACGAAGTGCGTGAGGCCGATAAAGCTGCGTTCGCGGCCGCTGTGGAAGAGGCCGCCGACGAGATGACGGTCCGGAGTTACTCGCTGGTGGGGATCCGCGGCGATGCGGATCTGCTTCTCTGGAGCGTGACCCCGGAGCTGGACCTCTTTCAGAAGCATACATCGAAGCTCCTGAACACCGGAATCGGCAAGTGGGCGACACAGCCCTACTGCTACCTCTCGATGACCAAGAACTCCCAGTATAAGGACCCGACTGCAACGGGGGAGCCGGAAGGCCGGCGGCTGGTGATCCGTCCTAGCGGACGAAAATACCTCTTTGTCTACCCCTTCGTGAAGACTCGTGCCTGGTACATGCTTCCCCTGGAGGCGCGCCAGAAGGCGATGGTTACTCACATCGAAGTGGGCCACAAGTTCCCGACCATTAAGTTGAATACGACCTACTCCTTCGGGCTCGACGATCAGGAGTTCGTGGTGGCCTTTGAGTCGGACATCCCTGCGGACTTCCTCGACCTCGTGCACCAGCTCCGGGAGACGGAGTCGAGCTCGTTTACGCTCCGGGATACGCCCACGTTCACCTGCGTGCAGCATTCGATCCGCGAAGCGCTCGACGCGGTGGGCTAACCGGCAGGCCGAATGACCCTCGAAGACGAATTGAAGGGGCGCGCACATGAGCTGGGCTTCGCACTGGTGGGGATCACCGGCGCGGAGCCCTCTGCTTTTGCGGCGGAGTATCGCGCCTGGATCGATCAGGGCTATGCGGGCGAGATGGATTACCTGGCGCGTAATCTGGAGCGGCGGCTGGACTCGCGCGAGCTGATCCCGGGCGCTCGCTCCCTGGTGATGGTGGGGATGGAGTACTACACCGGCGGGCCGGATGGGCCGGGCACGCCGCCTCCCGACCCGGGCGCGGCGCGCTTTGCCCGCTACGCGCGCGGCGACGACTACCACGATGTGATGACCCCCCGCCTGCGCTCTCTGCTCGCGTGGCTGCTCGAGCGCGCTGGGACGGCTGGCGCGTCGGGGCGGGTCTACGTCGATACCGGGCCGCTGCTGGAGCGGGAGGCCGCGCAGCGCGCCGGGCTGGGGTGGTTCGGCAAGAACACTCTTCTCATCAACACCAGAAGGGGTTCCTACTTCCTGTTAGGCGCGATTGTGACCACACTCGAGCTGCAGCCCGATTCGCCAGCAGTGGGCGGCTGCGGAACCTGCCGGCTCTGCATAGATGCCTGCCCCACTGGCGCGATCGTGGCTCCCTACCAGGTCGACTCGCGCCGGTGCCTCTCCTACCTCACCATTGAGCTGAAGGGGGTTATCCCAGAGGAGCTCACGCCGGCGCTGGCCGCGTCGGACGGGCGGATCTTCGGCTGCGACATCTGCCAGGAGGTGTGCCCGTTCAATGCGAGGCGCGCCGTGCCAACCACGGAGCCGGCCTTTCAGCCACGGGCGGCGACGACGGGCCGGACGCTGGCGGACCTGGCGCTGCTTAGCGAGGAGCAGTTCCGCGAACAGTTCCGGCGCAGCCCGGTGAAGCGCGCGAAGTGGCGCGGGCTGTTGCGGAATGTTGCGGCGGCTCTATCTGCACTGGATGATTCCATTGCGGAAACAGATTCGGAGTACGCTATGAACCATAATGAACGGCTAGAAAGGGAGCATCCGCCCGGTTCTTCATCCGTCCCAAAATGAAGGCGAAGCGTTCAAGGCGAGGAGACCGCATTTATGGAGCTCGATCTGAGTAACCTTGATCCCGGCGTGGCCGACGTCTTGAAAGCGCGGATGTGGAGTTTGCGATTCGACCATCACGCTCGACCCGAGGACGCCGGGCTGCGAATCGTATTGGCGCGACGCTGGAAGGGTCTGGGGTGGCGCATACTCGGCGCAGCTACGCTGGGAGGCACCATCGTGGGGGGAACCGTCGCCCTATCGGGAGCCCACGGAGCCGCGATTGGGGGCTTGACATTTTTGGGGGCGTACCTGTCGGCCATCGGTACCGGCGTGGGGTCGATGCTCACGACGAAGTTCGGTCGGAATACGTCCGTTTCCGCGGAAGAACTTCGCGCTCTCTCAACTGGCCTTGAACTAGGCAAGCCGGAGAAGGTCTATCTCGAAACGGTCTGCGCTTTGCTGGAGGCGGGCGGCAACATCTCGGAGCAGACCGGGCAAGACATCTTGAGCACACTTGGCACGCTTCTGGGGCAGGCCCGGTACGTGAATGATCGGCTCGAGCGGCTGCGCAAGGCCACCGGCGCCGAGTCGGCCGTGGAACTGGCGGAGGAGCGAGAACGGTTGGCGGGGCGCATCGCCAAAGTGGAAGATCCTCAGGCGCGCCAGGACCTGACCCAGAGTCTGGCAATGTGCGACGAACGACTGCGCAATGCCAGGGAGTTATCTCCTCTCCTGGAGCGGCTAGACGCTCAGTGGGAGGTGATCGCGCAGACCCTCCTTTCGGTACAGAGCTCCGTCTCGCGTTTGCAGATCGCGCCGGCGGCTCTCACCGCTCCGGATGTTGAAGAGGTCAAGCGCGTCGTGGACCAGGTTACCGCTCAGACCCAGGCGGTCGAAGACGCGGTCCAGCAGGTAATGTCCCTTCGTTCCTGAAGGATATTGTCATACCACTAATACAACCGGCCAGTAATCCGTCTGGCCGGTTGTACTATGGCAATGTGGCACATCGGCCAGGAGGTGTGCCCGTTCAACGTGCGCCGAACCAACCACTGAGCCAGCCTTCCAGCCACGGTAGGCCACTGTCAGCAGCAGGCTAACCGACCTGCTGTTAATGACCGACGTTGCGTTTCGCGCCGCCTTCAAAGGGAGTAGGGGCAAACGAGCAAAGCGGCGCGGCTTGCTCCGAAATGTGGCTGCGGCACTCTGGGAGCGAGATGATGCAGGGGCGATCGCAGCGCTGGAACACGCTCTCATCGAT
>JBBRJW010000502.1:0-3501 GCA_038218705.1 Chthonomonadales bacterium
AATCCGATATCCCACGAGTGTCTCCACGACGCCCGTCTCTACGCACTCGCGCTTCAGAAGTCCAACATTTCGCCCATACCAGAGTAGAAAGGTGTTGGACCCGACGTGTTTCTTCACCTTGAGCGTATTCGAGAAGATGCCGCAGGGAAGAGTTAACGCCTCACTCGGAAGGTTTGTGTACTGGCCGCCATCGTGATCGGCCGCGCTCCCTTCCGGGGCATCCAGCGCACATTCCATTTTCCATGAGCTTTGTGCTGTTCCAGGGCGATTGCATCGCCACACTGCCGTCGCGCTGGAAGCCAGCAACAGTGTGACCGCGGACGCCGGCCCAAGCCGCTGCTCCGCGCGAAAGAGCGACCCGCCCGGCAACTTGACTTCTCCCAGGATACGGATAGTGTAGGTCCCGGGGCCCGCACCGACGCGATATGTCCACTCATTGCCCATAGCGAGCGGGCACCAGGGAGTTGACTCGAAATGAGTTAGTGGCAGAATGCCTGCGATGCCGCTAAGGTCAGTTGGTACGCAGTCCAATGAGCCCGCGTCCACAGCGTGCGGTCGATCCGGAAACCCGGCGACCTGAGCCTGAAGCCTCTTCATTCGCTCCGTAGCCCGCGGATGATCTCCGACGTCGACGGACGGAGAAACGCCTTTCTCCAGGATCTCGATCTGTTCCATGGCTTTGAGCATGCCCGTGGAGTCGTAGCCGGCGTTCCAGGCCAGCTCTGCGCCCCCCTTGTCGGCGTCATACTCCTCATCGCGTGAGAATCGCCTGCTCTGCATCGTGAATATGGAGCTTCCGAGGTTACCGCCAGTGAGGATGTCCGCGACTATAGCGACAATTGCGCCGCCCTTCATGCTGTCTATTTTGTGCGCCCAGTGCCGGTGAGCTGCATGTGTAATTTCGTGCCCCATGACGAACGCAACAGCGTCATCGCCCGGCAGCGCGCGCAGCAGACCGTCGTAGACATACATAAAGCCACCGGGCAGACAAAACGCGTTGAATTGCTTTGACCGAATGACTTTGAACTGAAACGGATAGGCCCTCTGAGGAAGCGCGGCCACCAGTGCATTCCCGATTCTCTGCACGCGGGCAATATCAACTTCGTCAGTTGAAAGCCTTTGTTTCTTTTCGACGTCACCTGACGCGGTCCGGCCGATTTCGACCTCTCGCTGTGGATTGGTTTTGTCGAACAATTGTGCTGGGGACGAACCCTCCAACAGGCACAGAAGGAACAGGCTCAGTGCTAGATGCCAGGCGATTTTCATACCACTCTCCTCTGCAGTCTGGGTAGTGAGAGAGGTAGGCACTGTCTCCCATCGTGCTAAAGGCAGTGCCCACTATGACTACTGCAGGCTGTTGAAGCGGTTATGCTCCGCCAGACAGCTCGCTGCAGCCGCAGCATCGCCATCCTCGGTATAGAGAGTGGCCAGGTTCAGGTTAGCTTTGGGATGGCGCGGATTGAGCTTTACGACTTTCTGGAGCTCAAGCTTCGCAGTATCCCGGTCGCCGGTCTGCAGGCACGCCAGAGCGTAGGCGTATCGAGCCTCAATATTGTCGTCTCGGAGTTGTAGGCTCGCCTTGATAGCGGCCATTGCGAGCGCTGGATGACCCAGATCGAGTAGGGCTGTCGCAATGTTGAAATGCGCCAGATAGTTGTTCGGCTGCTCGGCCAGGACGCGCAGGCCCTGGCGAAGCGAGAAGTCCGCAGTCGCCTCCGGATACGCAAAGCCGTTAATCGCCCGGACGGTCGCGCTCGTATAGCCCAGGACAGGCGAGAAGTCACCTGATCGCTCCGATACGGCGTTGCGGCTGCAGAGGAGGGCCTGCCGAAGTGCGTCCAGACAGCGGTCGGTGGCCGCGGAAGCTCCGGCGTCCGAGGTGGCTCGCTGCCCGGCTGCCTTCGAATAGAGCAAGATAGCCAGCTTGTGCCATGCGAAGAAGTCCTTTGTGTCGACGAGCTTATCCTTGACTTTGACCTGCGTTGCACTTTGCGCCTCCTGAATAGAGGCATCGATGTCTTGCGCGGCCACGCTCTGACCGGGCTTGACATGGAGCAAAGCATACTGAAGGTCTGCTCGGACGGCCGCCTGGTCTGAGCCGTTCTTCATAGCCGTGTCCAGCTCTGCAATGGACTCTTCCCATCGCCCATGATCCATGAGGAGCCGTCCGTATGCGGCATGTGCGGCCCCGTCCGTTGGGCTGGATGCAGCGGTTGCCTCAGCCTGGGCCAATTGCACGCGGTGGCGGAAAGCAGTGACTTCCGGTGGTGCAAAGATTCCCTTTTCATCTTCAAGTAGCTTCCCCATCGCGGCTGCTTCGCTGAGCTTGTGCTGCTGCAGGTATGCCTCGCCGACCGCCAATCGAAGTTCCGTAAGTGCGTAAGTCGCCGACTTCTTGCCTGCGGGTTTTTCTGCTTTCCCAGCGTAATCGCGGATTACCTGTTCACCGCCACTGTTGTCGACAACGGACCTCGCATATTCTGCCTCGGCGGATCCGTTCGACCGTCCGGACAGTTCAAGTACCCGCTTGCGAGCTGCGACCTCCGCATCACGCTGGTGAAGCAGCGCAGCGACACGGGCAAGCTGTTCGAAATCCCAGAGGACTGCATCCGGCGTCGCGCAGACTTCGGTAATCGCGGCAAGTGCGGCAGCGTTATCGCCAGAGCAAAGCGCACCGTACGCCTCGGACCGCTTCGGGGCGATCTGCTGTCCACCGGGCGTGGATACGAACTGTAGAAGCACGGATTTGCCCAATGGGGATTGATCAGTGGGGATCAGGTAATAGGGAGATTCCGCGATCGTTGCACTGCACTCGCTCACTACATCGCCGGTTACCCGCGGCGCGGTGAAACTGTATGTGAACGTCTGAGCATCGCCGACGTCTTCGCCTTTCACCGGGTTCAGGGTCTTGTTGAATTTCGGGTTTTGGCATGTCAGCCTTACCTTGATAGGCTTCAGGCCGCGTCCTTGCGCCATCGCTGGCCCTGTGACCTTGACTGTAATGGTCGCGTGCATATCGGGCTGCAAAATGGCCGGTTCCACCGAAATGTGATCGATTCGGATCGGATTCCAGTTCTCTGCCACGGCGGAGACATTCTGATCACCGGTCGGCGACAGTAATATCGGATACAGGGCGACTGTAAATCTCTCCGGATCTTCTTTTTGGCACATGACCACGCCCTCATAGGGCTTGTAGCCTTCCTTTACCACTCGAACGCCCATGCGACTTACGTCGATTCGCTTCGTCTTGTTTGTTGCACCACCGAGAACAAGGCCCAAAATCCCGGTATTCAAGAGTTTGCCAATGTCGAGATTCTCGGAAACCCGACCGATCAGCGCGCGGCATTTATAATGCCCACCAGCATCAGTGTTGCTGAGCTGGGCGCCCTTGTCCGGGAATACCCCACGCTCCTCCAAGACTACTGACGCGTCCCTCAGGGGCGCGCCAGTTGCCGCATCGAATACAAGCCCGACCACCTGGCCATCATGGGTCGGCTCAAT
>JBBRJW010000503.1:0-3501 GCA_038218705.1 Chthonomonadales bacterium
GCGTCGATCTAGAGGTTCTACGTCCTGTTCCCAACGCGAGTCGGCTCGCTTCGCGCTTCTTCACGGTCGCCGAGCAGGCATTCGTTGCCGCCGGAAGAGACGAGGACGATCGCTCTTCGCGGTTCCTGCGCACCTGGACGCGCAAGGAGGCCCTGCTCAAGGCGACGGGCGAGGGCATCTCTCGCCCATTGCGCGATATCGAAACCGCGGGCCTATGTGCGCCTGCGGACGGCTGCTGGCTAGGCGACCTGACTCTGCCAATCCCGGCGGCCGCGGCACTCTGCGTCGATGTTACCAGGGTCATCGGGCCCTCCAGTACCGGGGGTGCTGATTGCCGGGGCGGCGGGAGCCGGGGTTGACAGACGCGGTGAGGGCGGAGCATAATAGCTCTATTCAGGAAGACCGCCGGGAGCATCGCCGCGCATGAGAGCAATGTATTCTGAATTGAATCTGGCCAGGGAGGCTTCGCCAGCGTCGGTTGATACCGGGCAGCCCGGCGCTGCGCCGGGCGGTTCGGGTCTGGCCGCTCGCGGGTAGGAATACTCGCCGTGTGTTCGACTCGCTTCCTCCAGAAAACAGCGCCGCTCTCACCATAACGTGAGGAGCGGCCTTTTGATGCCTGCCCGACTTTCCGTACTGATCCGAAGGAGACCTCGCTGCCATGAACGAGACGAAAGCGCCCGATGCGCTCTACAACCTGCGCCACAGCACCGCTCACCTGCTCGCGCAGGCGGTTGGGGAGCTCTACCCCGGTGTCAAATATGCCATTGGCCCGCCCATCGAGGACGGCTTCTACTACGACTTCGACCTGCCGGAGCCCATCAAGGAAGAAGACTTCGAGCGTATCGAAGCGAAAATGAAGGAGATCTCGAAGCGCAACCTGACGATCGAGCGCGAGGAGATGGACCGTGAGCGCGCCCGCGCCTACGAAGAGGAGCTGGACCAGCCCTACAAGGTGGAGCTGATCGATGACTTGCCCGAAGGGGAGGTGATCTCGTTCTACCGCCAGGGCGACTGGGTGGACCTGTGCCGCGGGCCCCATGTCCGACGCACAGGGGACCTGAAGCATTTCAAGGTGCTCCACACGGCGGGCGCTTACTGGCGCGGCAGCGAGAAGAACAAGATGCTCACCCGCGTCTATGGCACGGTCTGGCCGACGAAGGTGGAGCTGGATGACTATCTGGCAAGGCTGGAAGAGGCGAAGAAGCGCGACCACCGCGTACTTGGCCGCGAGCTCGGGCTCTTCATGTTCTCGCATGAAGTGGGGCCGGGCCTGCCGCTCTGGCTGCCAAAGGGTGCGACCCTGCGCGACACGCTGATCGAATTCATGAAGGCCGAGCAGCTCAAGCGGGGGTACCAGGGCGTTGTGACTCCGAATATCGGAAACGCGCGCCTCTATGAGAAGAGCGGTCACCTCGCAACCTATGGGAGCAAGCTCTTCCCGCTCATGAAGGGCGAAGAGGATGGTGAGACCTACGTCCTGAAGCCGATGAACTGCCCTCATCACATCATGATCTACGCGAGCGAGCTCCGCTCCTACAGAGATCTGCCGCTTCGGCTCGCCGAGTTCGGCACGGTCTACCGCTACGAGCAGAGTGGCGAGCTCACGGGGATGCTGCGCGTCCGCGGGTTCACGCAGGACGACTCGCACATCTTTGTGACTCCCGACCAACTCCTCGCCGAGTTCAAGGCTGTGGTCGAGTTAATGCTCTTCACGTTAAAGCGCCTCGGCCTCACCGACTACCGTGTTCGAATCGGCCTGCGCGATCCTGCCGACACCAAGTACATCGGATCGGACGAGAGCTGGGAGGCGGCGCAGACCGCCATCATCCAGGCGGTGGAAGAGCTCGGGATGCAGTACGAGATCGCAGAGGGCGACGCGGCTTACTACGTACCAAAGCTCGACCTGCTCGTCCGCGATGCACTGCGCCGCGAGTGGCAGATGGGCACCGTGCAGGTTGATTACAACCTTCCGGAGCGCTTTGAGCTGGAGTACGTGGGCGAGGATAGCCAGCGCCACCGCCCGATCATGATTCATCGTGCGCCGTTCGGCTCGCTCGACCGGATGATCGGCCTGCTGGTGGAGCACTACGCGGGCGCATTCCCGTTCTGGCTTGCGCCGCAGCAGATTGTGATCATCCCGATCTCAGACCGCCATCATGAGTACGGCTACGCCGTGCAGGAGCAGCTTCGGGCTCTGGGATTCCGCGTTTCGGTGGACGCGCGGAACGAAAAGATGGGCCGCCGGATCCGGGAGAATGAGATGCAGAAGGTACCGGTCATGCTGGTATTGGGGGATCGCGACGTAGAGAACGGGACCGTCTCGATCCGCCGCCGCGCAGAAGGCGACCTCGGCGCGAAGACGATGGAGGAGGCGATCGCCTACTTTACCGAGCTGCGAGAACAATAGGTTTGCTCGGGGCCGCGCCCTGCTGCCCGCTGAAGTCCCCAGCATTGGAACATACCGAATCCGGGCCGCAGCCTTCTGCGGCCCGGATTTTGCCCCTCCGCTGACCTCGTGCTCACACTCGTGTTACGCATGGTCGCGAGGCGCGGACCTCCCGGATGCCCCGCAGCGCACCCCCGGCCGCTCTTTGTTGCGCTCCTCTCGCGCCTACTGTTCCGGCCTGAAGCAGGAGAGCTCGGGAGGGCGGGAGGGCGGGCGAGATGCCGACAGATTCGCCCCAGATACAAAGGGTCAAAAACTCGTTTGCTAAAGTCCAAAGTGCGGCAGGAGTTTGGTATAGGCAGCGAGTATTATGGATTAACCGCGCCAAAGGAGTTCTGCCATGCGTTTCATCCATACCGCCGATCTCCATCTTGGTCACGCCTTTCAGCGCGTTCACGCTGCCGACGCCGAGATCGGCGAGCGACTGCGGGAAGCCACCTATTCCGCGTTTGCTCGGGTGATCGATGTCGCCGTTCGGGAGAATGTGGACTTCCTACTCATTGCAGGCGACGTCTTCAATGAGCATGATCGCTCTCCGCAGCCTGCCCTCCGCTTCAAGCGCGAGCTGACGCGACTCCATGAGGCGGGCATCCCCTGCTGTATGGTCCGCGGTAACCACGATCCGCTGGAGACGGAGATCCACCGCATCATCCTCCCGCCGACGTGCCATCTCTTTCCCGGAGAGGCCACCGAGCCGTACATCGCGCGGGATCGCGCTGGCAAAGAGCTCGCCGCCGTGGTCGGCATCAGCTACGCCACCCGGCATACGGTCGAGAACCTGACAAAGCGGTACGCCCACTCGCGCGGTGACCTCCTCACCATCGGCCTGCTGCACGGCGCATGCGAGAAAGCCGCCGGAGGTCATGCGCGCTATGCCCCGTTCGATCTGGATGACCTCGTAAACCACCCGTGCCGGTTCGACTACTGGGCCCTCGGACACATTCATAAGGCCGACAAGCTGCGCGAGGATCATCCAACAATTGCCTACGCAGGCTCGCCGCAGGGGCTGCATATCAACGAGTCGGGCGAGCACGGATGCTGGATTGTAGATG
>JBBRJW010000504.1:0-3486 GCA_038218705.1 Chthonomonadales bacterium
CACCGGCTCCTTCTCGAGCGGAAGAATGCGGTGGACGACTGCTGGACGAACGGTGTCTTCGAGCGATGGCGCAACCCCGTCGTAACGCGCGAGCACGTGCCGCTCACGTGGCGGTTCGACCTCGACCCGGAGACCAACCCCTATCTGATGGAACGGCTCGCTGTGAACGCCGTCTTCAATGCCGGCGCTATCGAGTTCAATCACCGAATCTGTCTCATGTGCCGCGTTGAGGGAGCAGACCGTAAATCGCTGTTCGCCGTTGCGGAGAGCGAGAGTGGGATAGACCGCTTCCGCTTCTGGGATGCGCCGGTGGTGATGCCGGAGACCGACATTCCAGACGTGAATGTCTATGACATGCGACTGGTACAGCATGAGGACGGATGGATCTACGGGCTCTTCTGCACCGAGCGCAGGGACCCCGATGCGCCCACAGGGGACACCTCCAGCGCGGTCGCTCATTGCGGTAGAGCGCGCACGCACGACCTGCGCGCATGGGAGAGGCTGCCCGATTTGAAGTCGACGTCGCCTCAGCAGCGCAACGTCGTGCTCCACCCGGAGTTTGTGGGAGGCCAGTACGCCCTCTACACTCGCCCGCAGGACGACTTTATTCAGGCCGGCAGTGGCGGCGGAATCGCCTGGGGCCTCACGCCCTCCATGGAATGTGCATCGGTTGCGGAGGAGCATGTGCTCGATCGTCGGCTCTATCACACGATCAAAGAAGTGAAGAATGGGGCGGGACCAACGCCCCTTAAGACTGACCGCGGATGGCTCCATATCGCGCACGGCGTCCGCGGCACAGCGGCTGGCCTGCGCTATGTGCTCTACACCTTTCTCACCGCGCTCGACGACCCGACGTGTCTCGTGGCGCAGCCCGGGGGATACCTGCTGGCCCCGGAGGGCGATGAGCGCATAGGCGATGTCTCAAACGTCGTCTTCTCCAACGGTGTTGTCGCGCGCGCCGATGGGCATGTGTTTCTCTACTACGGCTCTTCAGATACACGAATGCACGTGGCAACAACTACAATCGAGAGGCTGCTCGACTACACTCTCCATACCCCCGAGGATCCCCTGCGCTCGGCAGCGTGCGTTGAACAGCGCCTTACGCTCATCCGCCGCAACCAGGGGCTCCTGCGTGAGCGACCCGAGATCGCTGCGCGCATCCGGCAATAGTCGAATCCAGGTTGAAAGGGAACTGAAATCCATGGGCGCACTTCGAGATATCCGCTTTCTGGCAGCAGCCATCCTTGCACTTCTCGCCGCCGCCGGGTGCCGCAGCGCGGCCGAGCCTTCCGCGCCGGCGCATCCCGGATGGAGCGCTTTGATCGCGCCTGACAATTCACTCGGCTTCTTGATCCTCAAGGACGGGCGGCCGGTTGCCACGCTTGCGCCAGGCGGCTGGGGGCCGAATTGGCAGTGGGTCGGACTCGACTCAAAGACACGCGGCACAGCCGATGGCCTCGACGTAACCGCGCCCTTCGAAGTGAACAAGGCGAATGGCGAAGTCGTGTACGTTCGCCTCCGCGTGACGAAATCCGGCGCCAGACAGATCGCTTTTCGTTACGATCTGACCGCCGAGAAGCAGGTTCCGGTAACCATGTTGATGGCTGGCCTCGCGGCGCTGGCCGAAGGGAAGCCGCAGGGCCTCACGCTTACTCCGTCTGCGGGCGCGCCCGAAAAGGTCGCGTGGCCGTTCGGACGCCGGGCCCAGGGAGCGCCCATTGCTTCTGGCGAGCTCGCGCTCGGTGCTGGAGCCATCGGCTTAACGTTTGAGCCGCCAATCCCTGTCGCGTTCGATAACGACGCCCGAATTATGCTGGCCGAGACCTCCGTGGCGGCTGGCACTCGATCCGAGACCATTACGCTCACGTTCCCAGGGGATGTCGCCCTCTACTCCCGATCAGAGGATCTGGCGCGCTTCACGCAAAGCATTGCTGGGCCGGACTGGTTTCCGTTCACTCCATCCAATAGCCTGGAGCCTGGCGCTCTTGGCATGGAGAGCTGGCTCGACGCACCCGCCGGTAAGCACGGCGCAGTACGCTCTGTGGGCGACGGATTCCAGTTTGCGGACGGCACGCCCGTCCGCTTCTGGGGCACGAATCTCGCCTACGGAGGCGCTTGCGCCCCTCCGCGCGCCGACGCCGACTTCACAGCGGCTCGATTTGCCCGGTCCGGCATTAACGGCGTGCGCCTCCACAAGTTCTCGTACCCCACTGACCAGAGCGGCATCGGCGACCCTAACGACGCCACCAAGATGGACCCCGCAGGTCTGGATCGCCTCGACTACTTCGCGTCCAAACTCAAACAGCATGGGGTCTATTTCGGCTGGTCGCACACTTACGGTTTCCATGTGGTGCCGGGCAACCGCAGCCGGCTGTTAGCCTACGACGAGATTGCAAAGAGCCTCCACGGCAACACCTATGCCTTTATGAACTTCGCGGAAGATGTGCAGGATCTGATGATCGAGATGGTGACAAACCTTCTCAAGCACAAGAATCCCTACACCAACACAACCTACGCGACCGAGCCAGCCCTTTCGTTCATCGAGCTGCAGAACGAGGATGACATCTTCTTCTACACGTCCGAGACCGTGCTGAATGGCTGTCCGACTTACAAGAAGGTCTTTCTTGGCCGCTGGGCAGATTGGCTGAAGGCCCGTTACAAGACCCAGGAGGGACTGACAAGGGCATGGGGCCCGGCGCTCGCCGCCGGTGAGACGCTGGCGGACCGCAACATCGGAATCCAGCTCAATCCCTGGTTCTTCGGGGAGGGTAGTCTGCCGGGCAAACAGGGAGGGGAGCGGCAGAGGTTTCTCGATAACGCGCTCTTCCTGCACGACGTGCAGAACAAGTTCTACAGCCGGTTCGCAGCGGCCATTCGGGCCGCGGGATACAAGGGACCCATCAACGGCTCGCCCTGGCAGGCGCCTGCCATGCTGCCGCACTACCTGAACCTCCGGTCCGACTATCTGGCCGGCTATATCGACCGACACAACTACTTCGGCGGCGGTCTGAGCGACACGCTGATGGGCCAGCCAGGCGGGGGCTACCTCTCCAGCGGGCTGCAGCAGGTTGCCGGCCGGCCGTTCGGCATCAGCGAGTGGATCCACGTCTATCCGTCGCTCTACAGCGCGGAGGGGCCTGTGCTGCTGGCCGCGTACGGAATGGGCCTGCAGGGGTGGGATGCCTCGTACGAGTTCCAATCCTCTGCCGGTACCAGGGCGTATGCAGAACGGGCCGGCTCGTTCCCCTGGGGCGTCTGGGATGCGGATACGCCAACCCAGCTCGGCCAGTATCCGCTGCTGGCTCGCATGATCTACCGGGGCGATGTAAAGGAGGCCGCGCCGCTCACTGTCCGGCGCATCGGTCTGGCGGCGCTGCAGGACGGACACTTCGGCTTCGTGGACCTCGTGAAGCAGCAAGGGGACGTAAAGACGTTCGCCGGGAGCGCGTCGCCGGAATCGCTTGCCGTCGGTAAGGCGTTGGTGGA
>JBBRJW010000505.1:0-3471 GCA_038218705.1 Chthonomonadales bacterium
GCGGAGCCCCTCATCGGTCTCCAGAACCACGTAAGTGAGATTGCGCCACGGAGTGCCCACCGCGAATGTCTGATAGCCAGTAATCTTCAAGGCTTATCACCCCCTGCTTGTTCGATTAAGTACGGGAGCGGGTTTCCGCGCGCGGGCTTCCGATTCCTTCCCGATGCGCGAGGTGCGCGACAGGGAAGGGATAGAGACGTTGCAGGACGAACAGATGCGTCAACTCTCTGTGGATATCGTGGCTCGCAGACGAGCCAGGAGAACCGACTATGCGCCGACCCGGCCCACTATGTGTGCTAACGTGCTCAATTCTCATGCTCGGAGCGGCAGCATCCGCCCAGTCTCGGACCGGCGGACGCATCAACAACCTGAAGGGGCTCTCCGACAAGATTGACGACGTGACGACGGCGGAGAATATTCTCAAGGCGTTTATCAAGCCCGGTATGACCGATGAGCAGCGCTCGATCGCGCTCTGGAAGGCCGGCGTGAAATACCGCCACCAGACAGCCCCGCCAAACGAATACCTCTCGGCCGACTGGGAGGCGCACGATCCTGTCAAGCTCTTCAACGTCTATGGCTACTGCATGTGCTGCTGCGCCTCGTCGATAGTGGAGGCGCTTAACCGTCTGGATGGGCGGGAGACGCGCGGCCGCATATTGAACGGTCATAGTGTGCCGGAGGTAGAGTATGGGGGCGCGTGGCACCTGTTCGACTGCTCGCTGCTGAACTACTTCCCGAAGCCAGAGGGCGGGCTCGCCTCGGTGGACGAGATCTCTGCGTCGATTCAGAATTGGCTTGCGGCGCATCCCGAGATGCAGGGCAAACCCGACAAGCTCTTCGAGTTGATGAAGAGCGACGGCTGGATGGGCTGGAAGGAGCGCGGGCCCGCGCTGCTCGCGAACAATCCCTTCTACAAATTCGGGTACTGGCCGGCGCGGACCCATGGCTGGGACGCGACGATGAGCGAGTACAACACGAAGGCCGGAGTCTACGAGTACGGTTACCAGCTCGGGCATCGCGCGCTCTTCTCGCTGCGGCCGGGCGAATCGATCGTGCGTGAGGCTGGCAACCGTGGCCTGCATGTCAATCGCGCCCAGATGGCGAGCTTTGACGATCTCTCCAAACATGCGCCAGCCGGTGATCTCGCGTATGTGCCCGATGCGATGCCCGGCTTCACCGGCGGCGTGGTCGCCAACGGAACCCACCGATATGCGCCGAACCTCGGGGCCGGCGAGCTGGCGCTCGGAGCACTCACCTACGACGGACTGGCCACCGGTGGGCCGGCAGCGCTCCACGCGGCCGCGTCTGCGAAGCCCGGCGTAGCGGTGATAGAGATGAACAGCCCGTACGTCTACCTGGGAGGCCGCGTGCGGATCAGCGCCATACGACGCTCGGCTTCCGATAGGATCACGCTCTCCCTCTCCACAAACAACGGCCGGTCGTTTCGCCAGATCTGGTCGGCGGCGCAGGGCAGCAGCGATGCGCGAGTCGACCTGGGCGTGGCCGTCGTGCGCCGATATGCCTACCAGCTCAAGCTGGAGGTCGCCGGCTCCCCCGGGAGCGGAGTGAACACCATCGCCATCGAGAGCGATATTCAGCACGCTCCCCGTACCCTCCCGTGGCTCGGGAAGGGCTCAAACACCATCACCATCGCGGCAGACAGCAACCCGCACATCGCAACGCGCACGGTCGCCTGCCGTATTACCGCAGACCCGCAATTCGACAAGAACGAGACCCTGGGTTCCATGGGAGCGGCTCCTGACAATCTCGACCTCCGGGACGAGGCGCTCTGGTGGAAGGGCGGATCGGGAACGCTGACAGTTCCATTCGAAACGCCGGGCGATATGGTTGGACTTCGATATGGGGCACAGATTCGGGCGCGCGGCGTGAAGGACCTGGTGGCCTTGAGCCTCAGCTTTGATGGGGGCAAGAGCTGGAGGGATGCCGGCCGTATTGCTGGCCCGACGCCCGGGACCACTCGATACTTCCAGTTCACAGCGCTCCCGCCGGGTGTGCGCAAGGGGCTTCTCCGATTCACGCTTACGGGCGACAACACGGTGGGAATCTTCAACTTCCGCCTGGATGCCGACTACAAAGACACGCTGGCGTCGGCTGCCTTCCGGCCGTTTACGGTAACGCATCGATGGCGCGAAAACGGCGAGCTGAAGAGCAAGTCCGTACAGATACCGCATCTGCCGTACGAGTACAACATTGTGGCGGGGACAAACCCCGAGATGGATTCCGTCACTTACGAGATGAAATAGGGGGAGTGGAAAAGTGGCGCATATGACGCGGTCGGATTTCGAGCAGCAGCTCACCACCTTACGCAACCGGCTTCTGGACATGGCGACGGCGGCGGACGAGATGGTGGGACGCGCGATGCGCGCGCTATCCGACCAGGATGTTACGCTGGCAGAGAGCGTAATCGCCTCCGATGATGTTCTGGACGCACTGGACATTGAGATAGAGGATCTCTGTTTCAAGCTCGTGGCGCTGCAGCAGCCGGTGGCGCGAGACCTGCGACTGATCGGCACGGCCCTCAAGATAAGCACCGACCTGGAGCGGATCGGCGACCACGCGGTCGATATCGCCAAGGCGGCTCGGACTCTGGCTGACACTCCGTTCCAGGAGCCGCTGGTCGACCTCCCTCGCATGGAGACCGCCGTGCGACAGATGCTGCACCAGGCGATAGCAGCCTTCGTGAGCAACACGCCGGAGCAGATCGCTGCGATCATCTCCGCAGACGATATTGTGGACAGCAACTACAAGCAAGCGCGCAGCTTGCTTGAGAAGACGATGCAGGAGCGACCGGAGCTGGTTCTGCGAGGAGTGAACCTTCTTTTCGTGGCGCACTATCTGGAACGAATCGCTGACCATGCCGTGAATGTCGCGGAGCGGGTCTATTTTATTGAGACAGGAACCCTTACCGATCTGGCAGAGAGCCATAAGCCCTCCTCCTAGCGTCAGTGCAGTCCGGTGCTCGATTCCGGCCTTACCCTTCGGCCCCGTGCGCAGCGGCCGTGCATTAATGGCTCAGTGCGAGGGCTCCTTTCAACCCGAATGTTAAGGTAATATTAATGCATGACGGCCTGGACCCGAAATTGTCGGCCGCGAAGGAGTGCACGAGTGCGCATATTTGGCAAGGATCCCCTGTTCTTCGAGTTGCTGGAGGCGCAGGCGCGGGTCACGCACCGGGCCGCGGAAGCGTTTCTAACCATCCTCACGGACTACGGCAATCTCGAGCAGCATACGCGTGAGTTGCGGGCCATTGAGGAGGAGGGCGACGAGCTTACCCATCGACTGGTCAATAAGGTCGATTCCACCTTTGTGACCCCGCTAGACAAAGAGGATCTTCATGCCCTCTCCGGCGAGCTCGACGACATTACCGACGCAATCGAAGCCGCCGGCGCGCGGCTCCTCATGTATCATATTCGCGTCCTCCGGCCCGAGCTGAAGGAGCTGGTCGACCTG
>JBBRJW010000506.1:0-3466 GCA_038218705.1 Chthonomonadales bacterium
CTGCCAGAGCATTCCGGCGAAGCCAGACGCGGACTGCCAATCTGCCGGATCGATTCGCCCGTTGAGCGTGATTGGCCCGGAGCGGAGCGGCACGCGAAACTCGGACGCCTGGGCGCGGTCAGGCGCCGCGCCCAGCAGCGCGACGGCGAGGAGCGCGCCGACGTGACGCAGCAAACCGGCCGGCGCGTGACGGCCCTGCTTCGAATGCAGCACAACGGGCATTTGATCCACCTTCCGCAGCCTTTTCTCTGCTACCAGGAGCCGGCCAGATACTCACCCCACACGCGCTTGTAGACCTCGTCTGTCTGAAGCGCGATCCGATCCCAGTGAAACAGAGTCTGGACCGTATCGTACGCCCTGTCAGCCATCTGTCGGGCCTGAACGGGGTTATAGAGGGCGCGCAAAATGCCCCAGGCGAGGCTCTCCGGGCTGCCGGCCCACGTAACCGTTCCGGTAACATCGTGCTGCACCACTTCTGGGAGGCCGCCCGCGTCGGAGACGACCACCGGTACCCGCGCAGCCATCGCCTCCAGCGCCACGATGCCAAACGGCTCATACAGGCTCGGGAAGCAGGCGACGTCGGAGACCTTGAAGAGTCGGAGCAGCGCATCGTCGGGGATGAAGCCCGTGAAGTAGACGGACTGAGAGATTCCAAGCGCGGCTGCCTGATCTACCAGGTGCTGCCGATAGCCTCCACCTGCAATCACCAGTTTCGCATCGTTGTAGCCTGCGCGGATACGCGGCCAGGCATCGAGGAGCACCTGTGCACCCTTCTCCCGAACCCCGCGTCCGACAAACATCACAATCTTCTCGTTTGGCGAAGCGTATGTGGTGCGGAAGGCGGCCGCCTCGGCTGCACTGAATTCGAACTCAAACTTCTCGTCGTGTACGCCGTTATAGATAACATCCAGCTTATCCCACGGCGAGTGCAAAGCGTGCTCCGCCTCTCGCTTCATAAACTCGGTGCAGACGATTACGCGCCATGACTCGTCGACCAGGGCCTTCTCAATGGAGTCGATGTAGCGGGATATCTCCGAGTGGATCCCGTTGTTGCGACCGTACTCCGTTGCGTGAATCGTTCCCACGAGCGGGATGCGGTAGCGGTGCTTGAGCTCAACCCCGCAGAAGTACGCCAGCCAGTCGTGAGAATGGAGCAGAATGCCGTCACTCTTACGCGGGTCAGGCCAGTCGTGGGTCTTGGCTTTCGGGGGCGGCGCGAGCCACTCTTTCAGGAGTGCATCCGCTCTATCGCGCATGGCGGCGTTCAACTGGTGCACCCACTGGACAAAGTCGGCGTAGCCGCCAGGCACATCGTACGGTGCAACCCTATGAATGTGTACTCCGTTGAAGACCTCCTCGGCGGGAGCGCCAGGAAAATCACAGGTAACCACGTGAACTTCCAGGTCGGGGATCTCTGCGAGAGCCCAGGAGATCTCCTCAACGTGGCGGGCGATGCCCCCTACGATCTTCGGCGGATACTCCCACGAGAGCATGATAACGCGCATAGCGCGGTAACTCCTTGTTGCGTTTTGTAATGGGATCGGAACGAGCTCAGGTTCGACGGCGAGCCGAGTCCTTCCTGCCCTGGCGGAAAGTGCCGGACGCGCAGGTTTGAAGTTCTGCCAGCGGAAGCCAGGCTGGAATTTCGAGTGTTACGCCCATCGACGTTGGGCATCCAGGGAGCGCTCAGTGCGATATCCCGGAGCTCCCCTCTCCGGTCCACCTGGAAAACCGTGCAGCTCCTTTCCAGGCACAACGCTGTCTGGGACGGTGCCATCACGCCGGGGACATTGGCCGCCCGGACGACCTGCGGAGGAATCCGCACCGGATCCGAGGAACGAGGTCGTAAGCCGGCGCGGGCAGATGCGACCAGGGCGCGGCGGAAGCGGCAAGCTTCGGTCGCCTTTTTAGGAGCGGTGCAGGATGCAGTACGTACTCGGAATCGAGAGCGGAACGAGCGGGACAACGGCCGTTGTGGCCGATGCCAACGGTCGCCTGCTCGGAATCGGTCACAACGGCGCTCCGCTCCATCTGGGCGACCACGAAACGGCCGAGCGCACCCGCCGGTATATTGGCGAAACCATACGCGCGGCCATCAATATGGCTGACCTTGAGAACGCGCGCATCGCATGCGGCTGCCTGGCGCTACCCGGCGCAGCGAGCGAGTCCGCGGGCTGGATCGCGGCCGTTGTACCTGCGGAGAGCGTCCGCCTCGTACCGATTGCCCTCGCCGCCCTGGAGGCCACGACGCTGGGAGCGCACGGCGCTGCCGTTGTTCTGCAGCGCGGACTGCAAGTAGTGGCCCGCGGGCCCCTCCAGTCGAACGTGACCGTGGGCGGTCGCGAAGGGCTCTGGCCCGAGTCCGGCGGTGGAGCGTGGATCGCTTATCAGGCGCTCCAGGCCTGCTCCGAGGCCGAGGATGGACTGGCTTCCCCCACTGAGATTCTTCCGCTGCTTCTGCAGTACTTCGAGGTTTCGAGCCCGGCTGGGTTGGCCGCGGCGCTCACTCCGGACGGACTCCTGGCATCACGCATTTCTGCTTTCGGTGAGATCGTAACGCGAGCCGCCGCTTCCGGCGATCTGGTCGCCCGCCGCATCCTGCGAGAGGCAGGCGGCGAACTGGCGGGGATGGTTGCCGCCGCCATCGGACGCGCCGGACTCACTGCTACTGCGGTTCCGGTGGGCATTGTTGGTGATGGCTTCCGCGCAGGCCGGTTCCTCCTCCGGTCGCTCCGCGGCCGGCTGCGCCGCACCGCGCCGCTCGCGGAGATCGCTCCGCCCGAGGCCCCGCTCGCCGTGGGCGCAGCACTGCTCGCGCTCGAAGCGCTCGCCATCTCGCCCTGTGCAGCGCGGCGGGCCGCCACCCTTCAGAGCCTTCCCCGCATACGCGGGTAACGCGGCCCAGGGGCTCGTGCGCGGCAGCGACTGCGCCCCACCTGGGATATCTGTGGACAGCCATGTGCCCCCTTCTGCTCAGCGCGGAAGGGGGGCATTGTGCTGCGGAATCGCTCTCTGACGGGCTGTTAGCCCCGGACCCGTCGGCGGCGGTAAGCTGCGAGGCCGAGACTGGCTGCTCCCGCACACGACAGGCCGAGAGTACCCGGCTCCGGTGTGGAGTTAGTCTGACCACGCACGGGCGTCCACATCACTCCAACTGCCTGGCCGCTCGCATCGTACGCGGTTCCTACGATGTTGCCTGCGGCGTCAACACCGTTCGCAACCGATCTCACGTAGGTAGCGGAGAGCGTGGATTGTAGGTCAAAAGCGCTCGCGGAGGTTCCGGACCAGAGGAGCGCATGCGACTTGTTTGACGCAGGGTCCACTGCATAGCCCACCTGAAGGCTTCCATTGGTGGCGGACGCGACACTCGACAGGTATCCTGTCGGATTCAGGTCGATAACCGACGAGGCTGTGTCGTTCCAGAGAAGCGCATGCTGTTTATTGCCCGTAAACGTGCCTGTCCCCA
>JBBRJW010000507.1:0-3462 GCA_038218705.1 Chthonomonadales bacterium
GTCTACCATGGCCGAAACTCTTGGACTAGAGCGGGCGAAACTTGACAGAGCTGACGGCCGCTCTGCTCGAAGTAATGAGCGCCGGACCGTAGAGCGAGCGAACTGTTCGCGGGCGCGGGTTGTCCTGAAGCGGCCAGGGGCAGCAGCAGCAGAACCTGGGTTGCCAGGATTGCGAATAGGCGAGTCAGACACGCGGGCTTACGCATGATCTCATCCCTCTCTTGTCGTTTCGCAGGCTCACTTCCCTGCAGTCGTCAACCGTAATGCTCTCGTGGGTACAGCGGACGGTCAGCGTCGAATAAGCGATCTGGCGGCGGTCCTACTGAATTGAGCTGTCTCGATGCTATATTAGGAAGCAAGACCCACGTGCAGCGAGCGGTGCGTCAATAGGAGAGGGCCGCGTGCGGAGCTCAGGGCGGCGGCGCTCTGGATATCGGTGAGCGAACGGCTGACGCGTGCACTATGGATCGAGGGCGAGGCGATCGAGATGGATTGGACTAACGAAATAGCCGGATGTAACGCCATGTGCAGCGATCGCGCTTTGAGCGTAGAGAATCGCCGCGACTGCGGGCCCAGGCGATTGGGCTTGCGCGCCTGGAAGTGCATCATCGGCCTCGCCGGTATGCTCCTCATTGCCAGTGCAGGCGCGTCACCAGTCGGTCCGGCCGTGCCCACGGTCGTATGTATCGACCCCGGGCACCCGTCCGAGGTTGGCAGCGGAACCAGTGGTCGTGGAATCAGCGAGATCAGCGCCGCATGGATGGTGGCGCTTCGGCTGCGAACACTGCTCCAGAGCCAGGGACTTCGGGTGGTACTGACAAAGACGAGCGAAAGACAGTTTGTGAAGAATCGAGATCGGGCCCTGATCGCAAACCTTGCCCACGCTGACTACATGGTTCGGCTCCACTGCGACGCGAACGCCGGCTCCGGGATTGCCAGCTACGCGCCAGATCGGCAGGGCGTGAGCGGGGGCCGCCGCGGACCCTCGGCCGATGTTATCCGCGAGAGCCAACGGATGGCGAGACTTTTCCACCATTCGATGGTGGCGGCTCTCGGCGGGAGCATTGCAGACCGGGGGCTCCACTCCGACATGAGCACGAAGGTAGGGGCGAGCCAGGGAGCGCTGACGGGCTCGATCTATTCGGAGGTGCCCGTGGTGCTCATCGAGATGTGCGTACTCACCAATCGCAGCGACGAAGCTTTCATCCAGAGCGAGAGAGGCCAGGCGAAGCTGGCGCAGGCACTCGATCGAGGAATTCTGGCGGCCCTCGGAGCGACTGCGCCGCGGCCAGATTCGCCATTTCCTGCTGCCCCGTACGCTCCTGCGCCGCGGCCTTCCGCCCCACGCCGCTCTGCGGCACGGCCCGGTGCGCGGCGGCGGGCTGAGCATTCGGCTGCCGGGAAGGGGCCAGCTAGTAGCTGGGCCCCTCCGCCGCCACCGCGCTGAACCGTTCTCTTCGAACGTCAGTCCTCGCTGGAAAAGCGCCACGTTCGGGACCACTCGACGATCTGGCCCGGTGCGATGGAGATCGGGAAGAACGTTTCTGGGCAGATGGAGTGTTCGGTTCCGTACAGGTTCAGGCGGGTCCAGGGAGCGCTCAGCGTTTCGCATACGCTCAACCCACTCGCTTCGTGCCGAAGCTTCCAGCAGGGCGTCTCTCCCTCTGGCGTCTGATTGAATCGGATTTGGAACGGCTCCTGCGGAGTCGCCGTCCATGTGAGTCCGCGGCTGTCGAGCTGGAGAGGGTGGGCCGCCTCAGCGCCTGACGTGTCAAACGGAAGGCCGAGACGAAAGCCCGGGCCCGTGGGCTCCGCAGCGAAGCCCAGGAAGTTGTGGTTGTACTCCTCCGTCTCTATCGGAAGCGTGCCTACATTCTCCAGCCGATACTCCACCCTCAGAGTGCACTCATCGACCGACACCTGCTTGAGCAGGAGCGCCTCGCGTCCCCGGCAGGGGAGGGGCAGCGAGCGGAAGCTGGCCCGATCCCCGGTACTCGTAATCTCGCATGGGAACGGCTCTATGGGATAGGGGTTCCAGAACGAATAGGGCCGGTCGTCATACCGCGTTAAAAGTCCTATCCCGAGCTTTGGAAACGACTGCCCCGGGGAGGTCTCGTCGAAGCCAATCGCCGCCGCAATTCCAAACTCGCTGCAGAGGCCAATTCCCCCCGTTCCCTTGCCCGGGACCAGCGACTCCGGTACGCAGAACCGGTGAGTACCGTCGAGCGTAACCTGCGTTATGAATCCTGTCCAGTCGAACCGGGGTCCGGCGTAGACCGTGCCGGGCTCGGCGATCTGGACTGTAAGTCTCCTGCTCTGGATCTCCACTGCAGTCTCCTCCGAGCCGCCCGGTCAAGGATAGGATTGCGGATCGTAGAACTCAAGCGCTGCCGAGCGAACGACGCCCTGGCTCGGCCCGTCCCAGCATACAAGCTCGATCTCGTTATCCTGCCCGAATCGAACCCAGGGGGTGATGTTGAGTTTCCAGCGATCGCCAATCATATGGTGGTGTCGGCGCACCCATGCGCCGTTCACGAGCACTCCGACAAACCGCCCCTGTGCATCGAGGCTGAAGATGACGTTTCGTCCCGCGACCGAGCTGTCGACGTGCACGGTGCGGCGGGCCATCCGCGTGTTCCATGCTCCCGGGAGCGTGATCATCGCGTCGCGGTGGAGCGCGTCTGCCGAGGGCTCCCACTGACCGGCCAGGCTAATTGCTGCTGCCGGTTTCGGCTGCTCCCATAACCACGCCGCCCCCCGGACGCCGGCGAGAGTCGCGGCGCTCGTCACTTCGACGGCGAGCGTATGCTGCGAGCCAGGGGTCAGTGTGGGCTGGAGCACTCCTGCAAGTCCGTCCTCCGTCCAGTCCTTCAGGAGCTCGCCGTCGAGAAAGACCCGGCCGCGCTCAATCATGGTGGTCGAGAACCAGCTCTGCAGCCAGAGCGATACTTCGGGCTCCTGAATCAGGGCGGGCACTGTAAAAGTGCGGCGATAGATGAGATGGCGCTGCGCGGGGTCGGGCGCTGGCGCAGCTCCCAGGGAGACCCGGGCCCAGGCCGAATCGGACGTGCTGGGGGCCGCCAGGACCTCGGCGCGCTCGTCTGCGCGCATCGCTCGCATGCGCCAGCCGTCGCTCAGGTCGGCGGAGAAGCGGTGGGCTGGGGCCGGAAGCGGGCGGGCCGGCGCCGGGGCCGATGCGCGCCACCAGTCTCGCTGCAGGGTGAGCCATTCCAGCGAGGCATTGGCAACCGAGCGGCGCGGAGCGATGAAGACGCGGGTCTCGTAGGGGCTGAGACTTATGGCTGTCAGGCTGACCGCGCCATCGGAGCCGGCCAGCAGCGGAACCGACTTACCGCCTTTCACTTCGCGGCACGAGGTCGGTCCGGATTTGACATCCCAGCGGAGGGATGCGGTGGCGGAGGCAGTAGCGCTCTCGTTCCAGATTGCGTAGAGGTCGTAGAG
>JBBRJW010000508.1:0-3461 GCA_038218705.1 Chthonomonadales bacterium
CCGACCGTGCGGTCCAGAGCGCGCCACCGCGCGAGGATTGGCCCGAAGCCGCGTGAACGGCGAACTTCCATCCACCGCTCCAGCCCCGCCCCGATCTGGTCGGCCAGTGCTTCGGGCGCAAGCGCATTTCCGCCGGCCAAAGCCACCGAGGTCGCCATGTCCACGAGTTCCGGCGGGAACTGGCGGACCGTTAGATTGATGCCAACGCCTACGAGCGCGACCCATCCGCCTCCAGGCATTGCCGCCATCTCGATCAAAATGCCACCAAGCTTTCGCCCCTCCAGAACCATGTCGTTGGGCCACTTCAGGCCTAACGACGCGGAGTTGCTCGGCGGAAGCGAGGGACCTAGCGCCTCCACTGCGGCGATACCTGCCACGAAGGCGAGCTCGCCAGCGCGCTCCGGGAGCAGAGGGTCCTGGAGCCAGTAGGTTACTGCGAGCGCCTCACCTGCCGGGGCGTACCACTGGCGGCCTCGTTGGCCGCGCCCTGCGGTCTGCGCACGCGCCAACACGCCGTGCACGCGACCGTCTGCCGAGACCGCGGACGTGGCGCGCGCGCGTGCCACGTCCATCGTAGAGGGGAGGGAATCGAAGATCTCAATGTGCATTGTGAATTGCTCGCTCCTGACGATTGGGTAGCGACAGAACGCAACGCGGGGGGGCGTTGATTTAGTCCGCGCAGGCGGACTTTTGCTCAACAGCGCGGCACTTTAGAGCCGTGGAATATCGCAACCGCCGCCCCGGCTTCTCGCCCCGCCGACCTGCGCTCACGGCCTTCCCGCCTTGGCTTCTCGCCCCGCCGACCTGCGAGCGGGCCCCCACCGTGCGATACCGCCCCGGGATCTGGACTGCACCAATGGTTTTGGGGGCGAAGATCCGCCTCAACATCTGGCGCGGCGCTAAAGCAGCTCCCGTAGCCGCTGCAACGACTCCGCCGGCTCGCAGGTATCGAAGACGACGACGGTGTAACCCTCGTCGCGAAGCGCGGTTCGCTTTGCGGAATCGGTCTCCTGCAGATACTTCGCGTGGTGAATGCTGCCATCCACCAGCACGTGCGCCGCTCCTACCTGAAAGTCGATCTCCGCAATGGGAGTCGCTTCTTCCGGCAGTCCGTAGTGACGCCTGACGGGGATCGGCAACCCGCCGTCGCGGAGCAGCTTCAGGAAGCTCCGCTCTTCGTGGGCACCCGCGCCCGTGATGGAATCGATCAACGCTTCCCACTCCCCGTCGGCCGCAGGGAGCGGCTCCGCACGTCGCAGCCACATGAGGAGATCCCTGACGCTGCGACGGTCGAGCAGCCTGTGCTCGCGCTGATTGAAGTAATCGCAGAGGCACTCATAGCAGCCCGTCTCGCACTCGGGGCGCTGATCGTCGCCATCCTCGTTGTAGTGGATCGCGTCGAGCGACTGCCGCGAGACCTCGTCCAGCGTTCCCGGTTCCAGCACGCGAGCCAGGGCACCGGCAGAGCCGGTGGTGGCCTCGTAGAAGAGGATCTCGATGGTCGCGGGATCGGCAGAGGGCAGATCGAAGGCGCGTAGCTCATCCGGGCCCTGGCGGAGGGCCAGACTGAGGCCAATTCGGAGCGCGGATCGCAGAGAGGCCCGGACGCTCTCGCGCTCGCCTTCGGCAACAGGGCCGAATGTGAGGTGGAGCGCGTCGTGTACGCCGCTCGCATAGAGCGCGGTGAATTCGAGGTCGGCGTCGGAACTTGCGCTTCTCAGCTTCCACTCGCCCTTGTCGCTGGTTGCGAAACCCGGCGTGTGCTCCAGATTGGAGTCGATAGCTTTGCCGGCGTCCTTCTTGTCCTGAGAAACCCGACTCCGATAGTTGATGGTCGTGACCGTGAGGTTCCGATGGAACGCCAGCGTAAGGCGAGCGCCATCAGGCCGGACGTAGACCTGGCGTCGGGCGGGCTGCGCCAGGTCGGCGAACTCCTCAATTACAAAGGCGCGACTCTCGCGCACATCGTCCGAGCGGGTAATTCGCATCAGGCGCTTCACGCGCACGTTTGGCATCTTGATGGCCGGGAAGGGCGCGCCGAAGAGCTCGCCACAGGCGCACTTCGCCGCGCTCGCCGTGGTGACCTCAACCACCCGGCCACATTCGCAGCGCTTGTACTGGCGGCGATCCTGTTTCCCCTGAACCGCGTACTGGACCTGCCAGCGGCGCTTGTGAGCGTAGGCGAGTGCCTGCGGACCAAACTCCCGCAGTGCCCGCTGAGGCTCCCGGGCGATGTCGTCGGCCGAATCCGGGAACTGTACCGTAATATAGTCGCCGCCGAATGCATAGCCAGGAACAAAGCCACGGGCCGCCAGCCACTGATCCATGGCATAGGGCGAGCGATTCCCCGCGCCGCGCTTCCACTTTCCTTTGCCCGGCGACTTGCCGCCCGTTTCGATATCCAGGCGGCGCTGGCCAAGGGCCTCCGTTAGGTCGCCGGGTACCTCAGCCTGGCGCTGCAAGGCAATCATCTCGGCGTTTACCTCGGCATGCTCGTCCGCGAGCGCATTGAGGTGACTTGCAAAGTTCTCCCAGAACTGTGCGGTCCAGGTCGCAAGGCGCTCCGCGAGCCCGTCGGAGTTGAGCGTGGGGTCGTTCAGGAAGAGGTCTTGCGTCGCCTCCGCGATGGCGCCTGCGCGCGCCTGTAACTGAGCCGCGAAGTGCTCGCGGGCAGAAGCGAGCGGCGTTAGCCGCGCGTTATGATCGCCGCCAAGCGGCTCGAAGTAATCGGAGTTCGGCTTGAGCAGCTCAAGCTCCGCCACCTCTGAAATGAGGGCGTTCGCGTGGGCGTTCAGCAGGCTGTCGTTGGCGAGATCGAAGCGCGGAATCAGGATGCGCCCCGAGATCATCTGGTCCGGGTGCCGGTAGAAGTGACGGTCGTGCGAGGACTCGCCCGCTGTGGCACAGAAGGTGAGTGCGATCGCGCCCTGTCCGCGCCGGCCCGCCCTGCCCGCGCGCTGCGTGTAGTTGGATGGGTTCGGCGGCACATTGCGCAAGATGACATTGGAGAGCTCGCCGATGTCGATTCCCAGCTCCATGGTGGGTGTACAGACGAGCATGTTGAGCCCGGTGTCGTCGAGGGCGAACTGCTTCTCGCGCTCCACCCGGTCGGCGTCGCTCACCATCTGGCTGTGGTCCTCAACCTGAAGCAGCGGAAGCGCCTCAGGCGAGCGATAGAGGGTGCGATAGTACCTCTGCCGCTCCGAAAAATGCCCGAGCGACTGAAGGGGCTGGTTACACTTCGGATTGGAGCACTTCTTTTCGCCGCGCCACCAGCAGATGCGGCCGCACTTTGGGCAGCGGCGAGCCTGCTCCGTGCCCGCCGCCGTGAGCAGAACACAATCGGCGTTTAACATGTACCCGAAGAAGTTGCCCGTTCCCTCGCGAAAACGCCGTTTCACTACCAGGTTCTCCCCGGAGAGAACCTCCAGAGCCGTTTCCAGCAGGCCGCCGCTCCCGAA
>JBBRJW010000509.1:0-3457 GCA_038218705.1 Chthonomonadales bacterium
TCATTCAGTGCCAGCCCCATACGGTGCTCGGAACGCAGCTCGTACCGCCCGGGTGGCGCTTCCTCGGCATCGACTCACGCGTAAAGCACTCGGTCGGTGGGTCCGCATATACCCGGGCCAGGGTGGGGGCCTTCATGGGCCTCAAAGTCATACAACTCGAGAGTGGCGGGAAGCTGCTGGAGAACTACCTCTGCCAGATGAAGCCTGCCGAGTTCGAGGAGTGGCGAGAGCTGATCCCGGAGATGTTGACCGGCCAGGCGTACAGCGAGCAGTATGGCAGGCTCCCGGACCGCGTCACTCGTGTTGACCCCGGTGAAACCTATTATCCCCGGGCGTGCGCGGAGCATCCGATCCTGGAGAATGACCGGGTGCGTCAGTTCTTCGGAATTCTTCAGCTCGCCTGCCTACGCCATGCAGAAGAGGCCGCCATCTCCGGAGCCGTGCCCGAGCCGGAGGCGGCTCTGATGGAGCGAGCCGGGGATCTGATGTACCTTTCGCATGCCTCATACAGCGATCGGCTCGGCCTCGGGTCGCAGGAGACGGATCTGCTGGTAAAGCTGATTCGTGATCGTGGGCCTGCACAGGAGCTGTTCGGAGCGAAGATCACAGGGGGCGGGGCCGGCGGCACCGTGGCCGTGCTCTGCCGCGACACCGATGCGGCTGAGCGGGCAATCGCTGCCGTTTGCGAGGATTACACAACGGAAACCGGTATTGCGCCGCGCCTCTTTCTGGGGAGCTCACCCGGCGCAATTACGTTTGGAGCACGACCTATTACACGCGGCTAGTTCGGGGCGGATGCAGCCCGCACGGGCGTGCGGGGAGCCCTGGTCGGCCGTCGGCCGCCGCACAAAGGAAAAGCGAGTGAAAGTAAGGAAGGCCGTTATTACGGCAGCGGGACGCGGATCTCGAATGTATCCCGCAACCACCACGATTCAGAAGGAAATGCTGCCGATCATGGATGTCGACGGCCTCTGCAAGCCGGCGATCCAGATCATCATTGAAGAGGCGCTCGAGAGCGGAATAGAAGAAGTCTGCCTTGTTGTAAACCCTCACAATCGCGCACAGATCGAGCAGCACTTCGCACCATTGAGCCCGAGCGAGCTCAAGCTCTTCAAGGGCAAGGATTGGGCGCTCCTCGAATCGGCTCGGATTCAGCAGATTTCCGCCCGGTTAACCCTGGTGGTTCAGGACACGCCTCTCGGATATGGCCACGCGGTTTACCAGGCGAAGGAGTTTGTTGGTGAGGAGCCCTTTTTGCTGATGCTGGGCGATCACATCTACACGACTGCCGAGGAAGCACGATGTGCGCGCCAGGTAATCAACGTCTACGAGAAGTACGGCAAGAGCGTCTCCGCTGTTCAGCAGACTCCCACCGAGCTGCTCCACCTCTTCGGGACGGTGCAGGGCGAGCGAATTTCGGAGCAGCCGCCAGTCTACCGGGTAGAGCAGATCTTTGAGAAACCCACCGTGGAGTACGCCGACGCCCATCTGCAGCAGGCCGGTCTGCTGCGCGGCATGTACCTCTGCTTCTTCGGTATGCACCTGATGGACGCGTCCATTTTCGATTGCATCAAGTACGCAATCGAAAATGACATCAAGGAGAAGGGCGAATATCAGTTTACGAGCGCACAGGAGCGGCTGCGAGAGAGCGGCCCGGACTACCTTGCGGTGGAGATAGCTGGCGACCGGCACGACATCGGGATCCCCTTCGGTTACGCCCAGACTCAGGCCGCGCTCGCACTGAATTCAGTCTACAAGGAGCAGATGCTGGCCGCGCTTGTACGGACGCTGGCGGTTCCGCAGCGGCAGGTGCCCGAAGCGTTTCGGTAGAGCGGCCGCGCGCTCGCGATTCAAGAATGCCCCTGCTCTCACGCGAGAGCAGGGGCATTTGTCACAAGGTGGAACGCAGAGCCTACCAGCCGAAAACGGTGATCCACTCTCGCGTCATATAATCGGAGAGCGCGCCAAAGAGGATGAAGAGCCAGAGGAACCCGATGGCCGCCCAGAGCCAGGTGACCTTCGAGCTGTACTTTACCTGCATGAAGAAGAGTATGACCAGCAGGGCCTTCACAACGGCAATGCCCATGGCGATCACGTTGTTGAGTGCGCCGAGGTCAATCTGTGCGGCGAGAATGGTGGCGGCCATCAGAATCAGGAGCATCACATAGATTATGAAATAGGTCCTGGGCTGAACGATATGATGGGCGTGTTCTTCGGTATGTTCCATTTCAGCCTTTCCCGGGAATCAGATAAAACAGGGGGAAGAGAAAGATCCAGACAATATCGACAAAGTGCCAGTAGAGCCCGGCCATCTCGATAGGCATGTGGTAATCCACGGCCGGATGGCGGAAGAGAAGCATCAGCCACATCACCCCCATGATGCCGATGCCGATGATAATATGCAGCGCGTGGAGGCCGGTCATCGCGAAGTAGAGACTGAAGAAGAGCTCGGCCTTCTGCGCGAAGATCGGTTCGACCGTATTCTTCGCGGCCATCGATCCTTCTCCAGGAGCCGCTCCAGCATTCAATGCGGATGTGTTCGCCGCGCCGGCGCCGGATTCTGCCGGCAGGCCCTCGCGCACATACGAGAAGTTCGGGCCGGGGACATGGTGGTCTTCCCACTTCTTGTACCACTCCAGCCCCTTTATCCCGAGAAAGACAAAGGCCAGCAGTATCGTGACAGCCAGGAAGACAAGCTGTCGATTGCGGTTTGCCATCTGGGCATAGTAGACCGTCATCGCCATCGTGAAGCTGCTGGTGAGCAGCACAACGGTGTTGGTTGCGCCCTTCGCAATCTCGAGGTGATGATGTGCCTCAACAAATACGGCCGGGTTCATGCCGCGATAGACGACATAGCACAGGAAGAGCGCGCCGAAGAACATAATCTCGGTGACGAGAAATGTCCACATCCCGATCACGTACGAGTCGTTCTGCTGCTCCATGTCCTGGAACTGGTGGCACAGATGCGGGGGACCGTGATGTCCGTGCACTTCCGCTGCTTCCACACTCATCTTTGTTCACTCCTGCGCCAGCCGCCAGCGGGATGCCGCGGTGCTCGGCCTTCCGCCCGGTCGGCGGTCTAGTTCGATTTCGGGGCTGTACCGTCCTGCGGCTCGCCGTATTCCTCGATGTCCCGGTCGTTCTCTTCCCTGGCGCCAGCCCCGGCGCCAGGCATGATCTCACGATCTCGCTGCGCGCTGAATTCGGTGTTGGTGTCGTACGCGTAAGCTTCCCAGGTTACCACCGGTACCTCGTGGAAATTATCGGGAGGCGGCGGCGAGGATGTGGTCCACTCCAGGCCAATCGCACCCCAGGGATTGGGTCCAGCGATCTCGCCATACTTGAGCGACCAGAGGAAGTAAATCACCGGGATCCCATAGCCGACCGCCAGAATGGAGGCTCCAGCAGAAGAGAGAATGTGCCAGATCTGATACTCTGCCGGATAGTAGTGGTAACG
>JBBRJW010000510.1:0-3457 GCA_038218705.1 Chthonomonadales bacterium
TTCTTGCCCAGGGAGAGCCCGGGTTTTCTGTAAACCTACTTCAGATACTGATTAGCGACGAAGAAGGCGTGAGGGACTATGCGATTCATCGCCTGAAGCCGAGTCTGATTGAGGAGCGGATCGAGCACTTCTGCAGCCAGTTCGAATACGGCGTCGCGATGGCGGAGATCCCCTGGAGCAGAGGCCTCTCCCTGCTCGCGGAGGCGCGCGAGATAAACCGGGTGAACTTCGAGCCGACACCGGCGGGCTTTCTGCAGTCGATCGAGCGTCTGCAAGCTGGCGCGCCAACTGCTCTTGCACCCGCGGCTCCTGGAGAGGGCAGCGACACCGTACCCCCCGGGGATATCGATACGGATGTTCTTCACTTCTTCGAGCTGCCATGGTTTACCAATTGGCTCCTCGAATCCGACAGCACATTGGAGTTTCTGAGCGAGATTCTGGCAGGCGCGGAACTTACTGACGCCACGGTCAGCACAACCGCGAGCCGTATCTCCCCTGGAACGAAGGCACTCTATGTCCGCCGTCTAAAGGACGCTGCAGATATACTCTCCCGGCGCGATCACGCCTCCGAGGCTGCAATGGCGCTCCACTGGGCCTCAGAGCTTGCAGCGGCCACCGATCCGGCGGAGAGCGCCTTTGCCCGCGAGCTTACCCGCCGCAGTATCCTCGTCGATGCGCGCAACCCGGTTAACGACGCAGTGCCCGTGCCTGGCGGCGAGGGTGAGGTGGACGCCCAGCCGTGACATCGAGATTGGAAACGATAGACACCGGGCATTGGCCGCTGTATCAACTGGAGCATTCCGAGCTGCGGGCTCCCTTAAGGAACCTCGTTGGAAAGTTGGCCGGACGAGTGTTCGTCCACATCACGGACCTCCATGCTGGTTTCGGTAACACAGACATTGTCTTTGACGAGGTTGTCAGAAAGGTCCAGGAGGTAGACCCCGATTACCTCTTCTTTACCGGCGATTACATAGACGACCATGCATCCGTACGGGAGTACCCGCTGGCAGAGCTGATAAGTCGGCTTCCGGCCAGAGTCGGGAAGTATGGAGTGTTCGGCAATCACGATCACCGGCGCGGCATTGTCGGGTCGCGGCGGATCATGGAGGCGGCCGGCGTTCGAATGCTCGAGAACGAGAGCCTCCGGCTGCCCGATGGGCTCTGGATTGCCGGGATAGACGATCTCTATGAGGGACAGCCTGATCTCCCCCGAACCGTTGCTGGACTTCCGGAGGACGAAGGCGTGCTGTTCCTGTCGCACACTCCGTCCGTCCTGGAGCGCATTCCCGGGATCGAAGCGCTCGTCCTCTCGGGGCATACTCATGGGGGCCAGATCGCGCTGCCGTTCCCGCCGCCATCTCTTGTGGTGCGGATTCATCTGCGCTGCAGTCAGGTCGCCGGCTGGTATCGAAATGGGCGTGCGCTGCAGTATGTCTCCCGCGGGATAGGGGTCACCGGCCGCCCCATTCGCTTCCGATGCCCTGCCGAGCTCCCCGTATTTACGCTGGCGGAAATGAGTAGCGCGGAAGCCGACGCTCGCCCAGAGGGCCGCCGAGGGCATTCGGCGCGGTCCGCGCCCCCGTCTGCCTGACTGCCCGGGTGAGCGATCGGGGTATAATAGCCCCAACCCCAGCTGCGAGGCAATACCGCATGCGTCTGAAGATTCTGGCCGCTCCCCTGTTTGTGATAGCGCTATTGAGTGTAATCTACGCGAGCGAGCGCATCACTCAGGTCGAGGAGCCAATCGGACCGGTTCAGGTCTCCTATTGGGAGAAGTGGACAGGCTTCGAGGGCGACGCCATGCAGGCAGTCGTCAACCGTTTCAATGCGAAGCAGAATCGCATTCACGTTAACCTCGTCACGGTCAGCGACATTCAGAACAAGACGCTCCTCGCGGTGGCTGGCGGCGATCCCCCGGATGTAGCCGGACTCTATGGCCCAAATCTGGCTCAGTACGCGGATGACAATGCCGTACTGGCCCTCGACGACCTCTGCGCCTCCCACGGAATCCGGTCGGAACAGTACATCCCGGTCTATTGGGAGATCGGCCACTACAGGGGTCATGTCTACGCACTTCCATCCACGCCAGCCTCAACCGCTCTCCATGTGAATCTTGCTCTATTTAAGAAGGCGGGGCTCGACATTAACCACCTGCCGCAGACAATCGAGGAGATGGACGCCGCCGGCGCCAGGATCACCACCCGCGACAGCGAAGGGCACATCGACATCAGTGGCTTCATGCCTGCAGAGCCCGGTTGGTGGAACTGGGGCTGGGGATACATTTTCGGAGGGAAGCTCTGGGATGGCACGACGCGGCTGACGGCCAATGCGCCCGAGAACGTGCGAGCCTACGACTGGGTACAGTCGTTTTCGCGCAAGTATGGGTCAAGCGAGCTCCAGAACTTCAGGAGCGGGTTCGGCAACTTCTCGTCTCCGCAGAATGCTTTTCTCTCCAGCAAGGTTGCCATGGAGATTCAGGGCGTCTGGATGTACAACTTCATTCACGAGAATGCACCCGACATGGAGTCCCCGGTCCGAACGTGGTCGGCCATACCCTTTCCGCACCCCGCGGATCGCCCGGACCTCGCCGGGCTCACCTTTGTGGATGAAGATATTCTGGCTATTCCGCGCGGCGCAGCGCACCCAAAAGAGGCTTTCGAGTTCATCGCATACGTTCAGTCGCAGGAGGGCATGGAGCTCCTCTGCCTCGGGCAGCGCAAGAACTCGCCTCTCCAGAAGGTAAGCGAAGGGTTTTACAGTAAGCACCCCAATCCCTTCATCCGCTTGTTTTCCCAGATGCCGCGCGGCAAGAATGTGGTGAGCCCGCCTAAGATGGCGATCTGGTCCGAGTACCAGGACGAGTTGAACAACGCCTTCCAGCAAGTATCGCTGGAGAAGATGTCGGCAAAGGAAGCGCTCGACTATGTCCAGGCTCGAATGCAGCCTAAGATGGACGCGTACCAGGAGCGCGCACGCATGCGCGAGGCGCAGGAGCAGCGAGATGCGTCGGCGCATCCGGGAGGGTCGGGGCTGTGAGAGAGCGTAAACGCGAAGCGCTCACCGCGCTCCTATTCGTCAGCCCGTGGATCGTAGGCTTCGTACTCTTCCTCGCCTATCCGCTGGCGGCATCGGTATACTACAGCTTCTGTGACTACTCGGTGCTGCGGGATCCCATCTGGATCGGAGCCGCCAACTACACCGATCTCATGCATGATGAGATCTTCCGGGGCTCGCTCTATAACACCTTCTACTATGCTGCTATGGCGCTGCCCGCGGGAATGATCATTGCCCTCTCTCTCGCCATGCTGCTCAATGCAAAGGTGAAGGGGATGGCGCTCTACCGAACCATCTTCTTCGTCCCGTCCATCGTTCCGTCTGTGTCGCTGGCGATCCTGTGGCTCTGGGTGTTCAACGGCAAGGACGGTATCCTGAACTTCGTCCTCAAGGGTCCGCTGGG
>JBBRJW010000511.1:0-3457 GCA_038218705.1 Chthonomonadales bacterium
GAACGTCGGCAGGGAGGTTCGTCGCGGTCTCCGTGATGAGCTCCAACAGGCTCCGCGTAAGCTGATTCATGGTGTCGGTCCCTCTCCTGATCATAGGTAAGACTATCAGAATACTACCTTATGGAAAAACCCATTTCAAGCTCCAAACGGCGGATTGAGGGGCGCTTCGTGCGCCCTCAAGCAGGAATTGCGCCGTCCCTCCGAGAACTCGCGTGCAAGCAATCTCCATTGATCTCGCCTGCCAAAAGGATGACATTCGTGACGAATTCCTGTGAGCGCGGCTACCGGGCGCTCCTGGTCGCCCTTCTCGTCTCCCTGAGCGTGCGGCTCTTTGCCGCTCCGCCGCTCGTCAAGCCTGCCGGTCCTACACCTGGCGGGGCTCCGGCTGTCCACCCGGCGCCCGCGGCGGCTCCTCTTCCAGGCTGGATGTGGATCTGGTCATCGGACCCTGCGCACGCGCCAGAGACACTCTTCTTCCGGCGAACGATCCATTTGACGAAGGCGCCCCAGGCCGCCCGCCTCGAGATCACCGCCGACGACAACTTCCGTGTCTACGTAAACGGCTCGCCACGCCCGCTCGCGCAGGGCAGCGATCCGACAACCGTCGTCACTGTGGACATCGCCCGATCGCTGGTTGCCGGAGATAACGTCCTTGCAATCGAGGCGCAGAATACCTCTGGCGACGGAGGCCTGGTCTACCGCCTCACCGTGTCGACAGGGCCTGGTAAGAGCACACTGGTCGTTTCCGACCACTCCACGCGGGTCGACCGGCATCCGCCTCCCCTGTGGCGCGGTGCGGCGTTCGATGATCGCCCGTGGCCTGCGGCCCGCGAGCTCGGTCCAATGGGGGCCGCGCCCTGGGGTCTCCTGCACGGCCCGCTGCAGTCCGACGCAAGTCGGATCGTGAGACTGTGGGACATTCGCGCCGGGGGAAAGCCGGGCGAAGATCCCTACACTCGCCCGCACTCTCTGGGCGAGCGGATGCTCATGTCCTCGAATGTCTCCAGTCCGTCCGATATGCAGATACTCGCGAGTGCCGGCTTCACCCTCTTCCAGACAGACTCCGATCATCTGACGACGGAGGAGACCGCGCCGCGCAAGTGGGATTGGCGTGCCCAGGAGGCTGCCCGCTCCGGCGTAAAGAGCCTCGGCCTCGATTGGAGCTACTTTCCCCACGCGGCTTTTCCGCCGGAGTGGTTTCGCAAGAGCGTCCCCTTTACTCGGCTGCAGTGCCTGGAGCACAACCAGCCGGTCCAGGCATTCTCTCCCTGGGACCCGACGTGGGCGACATTTGTCGATCAGGAATATGACGCGCTGGCAAGACAATTCGGCGCGAAGGCCAAGGATGAGGAGCGACCGAAGCCACAGCTCGCCGCCATCGTGACGGGGATACACGGCGACTACGGCGAGGCCGGCTTCATGACCGGAGCGCGGACAGCCTCCCCGGGGCAGCGCGAGGACTGGGTGCGCCGCTTTGGCAACGACCACGACCACATCGGCTGGTGGTGCGCTGACCCGCTGGCGCGCGCCGACTTCAAAACAGCGATGCTGAAGAAGTACGGAACGATTGAGCAGCTCAATGCGGCATGGAAGCGAAGCTTCCACAACCCCGACGAGATAGCGTATCCACAAGCGCCACGCGCCGACGCAAGGCGCGAGTGGATCGACTTTGTGGACTGGTATCAGGATGGGGCCGCGCGCGCCATCGATATCAATCTGGGCGCGGCGCGGAAGTACTTCCCGAACTCACTTCTGATGCTGCCGGCTGGTTTTGCAGACGAGAATCCGCGTGGGGGCAACGACAATAGCTTGATCCCGAAGCTGGCTGCGCGCTATGGCGCGGCCGTTCGCTCCACGCACGGGGCGATTCATCCGTTTGCCGAGAATGCCGCCACGATGTTTGGCCGGCTCGGCAGCGCCTCCCGCTTCTATGGCGCGCCGTTCTGGACCGAGCCGCCCGCGAGCCTAACTCCTGAGCAGGAGGTCGGGCGGATGTTCGAGGCTATCTCCCAGGGGGCGCGCGGCTACTTCGACTGGGCCGACAGCGCGGTGACCAATCGGGAGGCCTACTATCGGTACGGCAAGTTTCTGCGGGTAGAGAAGCCCGTCGTCGACGTGGCGATGTTCTACCCGGCCGAGGCCCAGAAGCTGCGGCCAGACCAGGGGTTTGCCCCCCTCTTTGCGCAGGCCTGCGCCTACGTGCGCGATTTTGCCAACTTCGATATTGTCGACGATCGAATGGTTGGAGACGACTGCCTTGCGAAGTACCGCGTTCTCATACTCTGGGAGGGCGCAATGGCAGACCAGGCGACCCTCGACCGTATCCACGCATGGGTAGAGGCGGGCGGCGTGCTGCTCGCCTACGACTTCGGCAAATTGACCAACTTCGAAGGCGCGGCGCCCTGGTACGACAAGACCGATCTCTTCGGATACATCCAGGACCTTCCGGCGGCCACCCTCACCGAAAAGTATGTCGGGGCGGTGCCGGGGCAATACCGGGTGCTGGTCGGCAGCCCGGAGGCGGCCGATCTTCTCGGGGAGAACGGCGAGGGCTGGTACGAGCCGGAGGTCGAAGATGGACTACCTCGCCGCTGGACTCGCGACCATGCCGCGCTCCGCATCCCCGTGGACCCGGACAAGCGCTACACCCTGATCGTGAGGGCATTCGTGCCTCCGCAGGCGGCGGGTCTTCGACGCCACGTACTGGTAAATGACCGGGAAGTGGGGGAGCTCGGCAGCCCGGGGGATGTCACCTATCGCTTCCTGGTGCCCGCCGATGCACTGGAGGGGAAGCCACTCTCGACGGTCACGTTTCAATCTGAAACGTTTCAGCCTTCCAAGCTTGTCCCCGGCAACGCGGATGCGCGCGTATTGGGCGCGAACATTCTTTCGGTTCAGGTGGTGGATCAGAGCCACACGGAGCAAGGCGACCCTGCCGGACTTCCGGGTGCAATTCGGCGCGAGCTCAACATAGGTAACCTGAATACAAGTTGGGCCCGGCGCTACGGTAAAGGGCTGACCATCTACTTCCCGGCTACTCGCCGGCTGCTGCGGGGTTACGTGGAGATCATTCGCCGCGCGGTCTACCATCTCAGCGCGATCGACTCCGGCCGGCGGGACGCAATCCCGATTGATGATGCCGGTGACGGGGTCTATGCGACACTCTTTACGGACAAAATCCTGTACTACAATTCGAAGTCGACGAAGGTAACCAGGGCGATAAAGATACCCACGGAGAGCTTTGCGGCCTGGAAGGGCGAAGTAGCGATACCGATCGACTCCGGAGACGCGCCTCCGGCAAAGGAGCGGACCTGGAGCCTCGCGCTCGAGCCGAACAGCATCGGAGCCATCTATCTCTCAGCGCCGCCGCAGGAGCTTCTCTTCGAATGCGAGGCGTTCAAGGAGCTTGGCGACCTGAAGCCGCTGGTCGACCCCTCGTGCAGTCCTGGCGTTGGCA
>JBBRJW010000512.1:0-3455 GCA_038218705.1 Chthonomonadales bacterium
GCGCCACTCGGCGAGCCGACGGCACTCCTCCTCCACCTTCTCGGGAGCCGCCCGGCCAACGAAGTTCGGGTTGGCGAGCATCCCGGCGGATCGCTCGATCTGCTTCGCCACGGCGGCCAGCTCCTTCTCGATCCTCTCCGCCTCCTTGCCCAGGTCGAGCGCCTCCCCGATCTCCAGCAACACCTCCGCGCCAACGATTGGCGTACCCACCCACTTGCCGCTCGCCGGATCCGGCGCGCTCTCCGCGACCGTGAGCGCGGTGAGGCGCGCCAGGTTGGCGATGAGATCCGCGTTTGCTGCCAGGGCAGCGCCCACGGCCCCATCCGTCGCGGCCACGGCCGCTGCAAGCTTCGCCCCCGGCGCGATGCCGAGCTCAGCGCGCAGGTTGCGAAGCGCGCGAGTCGCGTCAATCGTCACGGCGAGCGCGGTCTCGGCCTCCTGGTCATTCCACGCCGGGTTGGCCTCCGGATAGCTGGCCAGGCTGATCGTCCGCAGCCCTTCGGCGGCAGCGGACTGCGGGAGCGCCTGCCAGATCTCCTCGGTGATGAAGGGCACAATCGGGTGCATCAGGCGCAGCGTCGTCTCCAGGACGAACGCCAGCATGTCGCCCGCAAGTCGCCGCTCCTCGCCCTCGGCGCGCAGCCGGGGCTTCGCCAGCTCCACGTACCAGTCGCAGAAGTCGTTCCAGAAGAACTGGTAGAGTGATCGGCTCGCATCGTCCATGTCGTAGGTGGCGAGCGACCGGTTCACATCGGCGATGGCCGCGTTCAATCGTGAGAGAATCCAGCGGTCCGCCGCGGTCTGCTGCTCCCTGGGCGGCAGCGCGCCCGTCACATCGGAGCCGAGATTCATCAGCACGAAGCGACTGGCGTTCCAGAGCTTGTTGCAGAAGTTGCCGGCCACGTCGGTCCGCTGCTCGCTGTACTTGATATCCTGGTTCTTCCCCGCCTGCTGCATCAGCGAGAAGCGCGTGGCATCCGCGCCATACTTCTCAATCAGGTCGATGGGATCGATGCCGTTGCCCTTCGATTTTGACATCCGCTGCCCATGCTCATCGAGCACCGTGGCATGGATGTAGACCTCGCGAAAGGGAATGATTCCGCGCATGCCGTTGGACTTGACCAGTCCGTCTGCTTCCGGGCTGGAATCGGCGGGCCGCTCAATGAAATCGAGGCCGGTCATAATCATGCGCGCCACCCAGAGGTAGAGGATCTCCTGCGCCGTGGAGAGCAGGTTGGTAGGATAGTAGTAGGCGAGGTCGGCCGTCTCCCCTGGCCAGCCCAGGGTGGCGTGCGGCCAGAGCGCGGACGAGAACCAGGTGTCCAGCACATCCTCATCCTGCTCGCAATTTGCCGTTCCGAGGGTCTGCTCCGCCTCCGCCGGAGAGCGGGCGAAGCAGTGCCTGCGCCTGCCATCCGCAGCGAGGTTGCCCCCCGTGGCGGCCGCATCCTCAGTCCACCAGACCGGGATACGGTGGCCCCACCAGAGCTGGCGGGAGAGGCACCAATCGCGGATATTCTCCATCCACTGGAGGTAGATCCCCTGGTAGCGGCCCGGGATGAAGTGGATCAGCTCTGCCTTCACGGCATCGATGGCCGGCTGCGCCAGTGGCTTCATGTCGACGAACCACTGCTCGGAGAGGAGCGGCTCTATCACCTCCCCAGAGCGCTCCGAGACGGGAGTCTGAATGGTGTAGTCCTCTATCTTCTCGAGCAGCCCGAGCGCCTCGATATCCGCGACCACTCGCTTCCGCGCCTCGAACCGGTCGAGGCCGACGTAGGCGGAGCCTGCGGCAGCGGTCATCTTGCCGTCCTGGCCGATCACCACGAGCTGCGGGAGGCCGTGGCGCTGGCCGCACTCGAAGTCGTTCAGGTCGTGGGCCGGCGTGACCTTCACCGCTCCCGAGCCGAACTCTGGCTTTGCGTAATCGTCCGCGATGAGCGGTATCTGTCGGTCGGTGAGCGGCAGCGCCAACATGCGCCCGAAGAGCGGCTGGTATCGCTCATCCGCCGGGTTGGCGGCAACTGCGGCGTCGCCCAGGAGCGTCTCTGGGCGCGTGGTAGCGATCGTAATGTGCCCGCTCCGATCGGCGAAGGGGTAGCGGAAGTGGTAGAGCTTGCCCTTACGCTCCTGCGTCTCAACCTCGATATCGGAGACCGCAGACTGGTATCGCACGTCCCAATTCACCACACGCACGCCCCGGTAGATGAGGCCACGCTCATACCAGCGTCGGAACTCCTCATGAATGGCGTCTACATAGGAGGGATCGAGGGTGAAGCGAACGCGGTCCCAATCGTAGGAGCAGCCGAGCCTCTCGAACTGATGATAGATCCGCGTGCCGTACTGCTCGCGCCACTTCCAGCAGCGCGCGATAAAGGCTTCGCGCCCGATGTCGTGGCGGGTGAGACCCTCTTTCGCAAGGTCCTTCTCCACCACGTTCTGAGTGGCGATTCCAGCATGATCGGTACCGGGGAGGCAGAGCGCCGAGAACCCCCGCATCCGATGCCAGCGGGTCATCGCGTCGAGAATCGTGTTGTTGAGGGCGTGTCCCATGTGGAGGCTGCCCGTGATGTTGGGCGGCGGAATCGTAATGCAGTAGGGCGGCTTCGCCGGGTCGGGCTCCGCGCGAAACGCGCCATGCTCCTTCCACCAGGCATACCAGCGATCCTCTACCAGTTTCGGATCGTAGCTCTTGGCCAGTTCCGCGCGGCCCGCGCCCGACTGCTCATCGCTCATGGTTCATCTCCTCCAAACCCAAAAACCGCGCCCATCCGATTGTTACCGGAAGGGCGCGGACGAAATCGTCGCGTGTTACCACCTTCATTCCCGCCGCAAAGGTTCAGATTGCGGCGAGCACTCTTCGCGCTGTATCGGGCGCACCCGGCAACTCCTCGGAAGGGGCGCGACGCGCGCCATCCTTCGTGAGAGTGCGGCTCCAGAGCGACCTTCCCCGGCGGTCCATCAGGAGGCTTTCACTGCCCCTCCCTCGCTGTCGACTTCGTGCCGGGTACTACTCTCCTTCACAGCCCTATCAAATTATGATTGCATTCGCCGCACTCAGCGGCCACTCTCGCTCTCCGCCTTTGCCTTCTGCGCGGCGGCGGCGACGGCATCCCATCCTCCCAGCCTGTACATCGGCTTGCCACAAGCGCCGCAATGGCCCTTCAGGTCGCGTCCGCCGCGCTTATTGCAGACCTGGATCGCGCCGAGCATGGCTCGGCGGCTGCGGCAGTGCACGCAGTAGCCCATCACTTCGGTATCGCAATGCGTCCCGTTCAGCGGACTATCGCTCATAGCCGGCCACCCTGGGGCTCGCCCGCACACTGTTGTACCCTGCACCCGCGCCGGATCGCAACCCCGCGGGCCGCTGCCGCCGTGCGGTCTCCGCAGCGCCGAGGGCGCTGGTCTCCAGACAGGGCTAACCCGCGCCCCCAATCCATTTTGTGGGAACTGTG
>JBBRJW010000513.1:0-3440 GCA_038218705.1 Chthonomonadales bacterium
GCGCACAGCGGGTGGCGGCTATCTCCGAGCGACTTGACGATGTAGAGCAGCTTGCGGAGCGGTGGAGAGCGCTCGATACCGAGGGGCTGAAGGGCCCGGACGGCCAGTGGGACCGTCAGCGGCTCTTCCAGATGCGGGAGATTGTCTGCGAGCTCGGAGCGATAGACGCCTCGGCTCGAGAGAGCGGAATCCAGAACGAGGTGGGTGCATCCGTTGAGAACCTGCGGGATTCCATCGATCTCGCCCGAGCATACGCGGGCGACACCGTGGATGCGCTTCCGTTCGACCGTTCCGCATGGGATGGATCCGATCCACTCGACGAAGTCGACTGGAACAACCTGCAGGATGGGTACGAGCGGGCGAGGCTCGGGCTGGTCACGTGGGATTACTACGCAGCGAATCGGGAGGCTACTGCATCCTCGCGTGCGGAGCTCCTGAATTCAATTGCGGCCGCGCAGCAGATCCTGTTCCGTCTGCTCTCGGAGCTCGATGGCTACGATCGGCTGCAGGCTGACCTCTACGGTCTGCTCATAAAGGAGGCCAAGGAGACCTCTACCTATCTGTCGGCCCTGCGTGTGGAAGCTCCTGAAGCGACGCTGTATGGATTGTCAGACGGGCTCGGGCCCCTTTTCGCAAGGGTGAAGGATGGCGTTGAGCAGGCGCGCGCCCGCCAGACGGCAGAGAAGCAGAGGAGCGCGGCAATCACCGCCATCGAGGCCGCGCTGCAATCCGACCTGCTGCTGCAGGACGTTGACCGCGTGCGGAGCGGCCTCTTTCCGCTGCTTGACGCTTGTATCGCTGCGGGAGTTCCGGCGACGCGTGTCTCCATTCGGAATCCGCTTATTGAGCGTGGCGCTGAGATCCTGGAGGGAGAGCCCAGGTTCAAGGGTTTTCTGGATGCCATTCTGAAGGAGCGCGAGCGGAAGGGGATGGGTGCCGCTCTGATTGAAGCACCCGAGCCGCGAGAAGATGAGATCTCAGATGCCGAGTTCGCTTCGTGGCTCGATGTAGTCGTTCCGTTTACGGAGGGCCAGAAGCTGCTTATTCTTGGCGGAACTCCGCGTCCGCGGGTCCGGACGGAGCTGAAAGAGATGCTCAAGTGCGCGGAGGTGGAGTGGCCCGCGTGCCAGAAGGGGACCAAGGCCTCCAAGTTCGAGACTGCCGTGAAGAAGGCTGACATCGTGCTGCTGCTGAAGAACCTCGCGGGCCATGACATCGTGGAGATGCCCCGGGAGTGGATGAAGCAGAAGGGCGGGCACGCCATCATACTGCCGAAGGGCTACGGTAACAAGGAGATGGTCCACCGTCTCCATGAGTACATTGCGAGCGGCGGGCGCGGCATCGCCCGCGGCTAAGGTTCGTCCAGCTCACCCGGCGCCATCTTGACGGGGCCGGGTGAGCGTGGTAACCTTTGCCTATCATGTCCGATCCCACAACGCCCCCGCAGGCCCGCCCTCTCCCTGCCTCTACTCCTCCCGGCTACATGGGTGGCACGCCCCTCATGATTCAGTACTTCGCCACTCGCGCCGAGCATCCCGGCGTTATCCTTCTGATGCGCGTCGGCGACTTCTTTGAGGCCTATGGCGATGACGCCGAGACCATCGCTGCGGATCTGAACATCACCCTTACCGGCCGGGAGGATGGCGGCCTCCGCATCCCCATGGCCGGGGTGCCGCATCACGCCTGCGAGCGGTATGTGGCCCGGCTCATCAGCAAAGGGCGGCGAATCGCCCTGATGGATCAGGTAGAAGACCCGAAGTTCGCCAAGGGGCTCGTGAAGCGCCGGGTCACCCGCGTGGTGACGCCTGGCACGGTGCTCGAAGACAACATGCTCGATGCCAAGAGCAATAACTACCTGGTTGCTGCGGTGATCGGCGATCCCGTGGCAGGTATTGGCATTGTGGACATCTCTACCGGGGAGTTCCTCACTACAGAGATCGGCGGCGATCGACGGCTCGATGGCCTGCTCGACGAGATTCTGCGGCTCGAGCCCGCAGAGATACTGGTGCCGGAGGGAGCGGGCGAGGAGCTGATTGAGGCGATCCGAGCCTCCACATCGGCGACGGTGACTCCCTACGCCCGTCGCGAGGCAGATCGACGGCCCCGGGATAGTCGGGAGCACCTGTTGACCCACTTTGGCACACAGTCGCTGCGTGGATTTGGCTGCGAAGAGTACACCTCCGGCCTCGATGCCTGCTCGCTCATCCTCCAGTACCTGGGCGAAACCCAGACCAGCGCTCTCAATCACATCAGGTCCATCAGCACCTACTCTTCCCGCGAATATATGATGCTGGATGGCCCCGCGCGCCGCCACCTTGAGCTCACCGTGTCGCTCTCCGACGGGGGACGGCAGAGGACGCTCCTCGGTGTGCTCGATTCGACCCTGACGCCGATGGGCGGCCGGCTGATGCGAAGATGGCTAGAGGAGCCGCTTCTCGATGTGGGGCGTATTTCGCGTCGGCACGAGTCCGTGGATGAGCTGGCGCGCGATGCGATTCGGCGCGGAGATGTGCTGGAGCTGCTTCGCGGCATGGGGGACATGGAGCGGCTGGTGAGCCGCGCCGCTGCAGGACTGGCTAATGCCCGCGACCTGGTGGCGCTTAAGGGGGCGCTGGAGCGGCTTCCTGAGCTTGCGGTCGTACTTGGCGGCGCAGTTGGCGAGCGACTGACGGAGATCGGTCATCGGCTCGCCTGCCCGCCCGACATCGCCGCGCGCATCGCCGCGGCGATCACCGACGACCCGCCGGCCGGCCTGCGTGAAGGCGGCATGATTCGGCGAGGATACAGCGCCGAGCTCGACGAGCTTCAGAGTGCGGCTGCGGACGCCAAGACCTGGATCGCCAATCTGGAGCGAACCGAGCGCGAGCGGACCGGCATCAACTCGCTCAAAGTGGGCTACAACGCAGTCTTTGGCTACTACATCGAAGTGACGCGGACGCATCTTGCGCGCGTGCCGGAGAACTACATCCGCCGCCAGACCACGGCCAATGCAGAGCGGTACATCACGCCCGAACTGAAGGAGGCCGAGGCACGGGTGCTCGGGGCAGACGAGAAGGCGACCGACCTCGAGTATGAGCTCTTTCTGGGTGTACGGGAGCGCGCCGCGGAGGCCTCCGGTGAAGTCCTCGCAGTGGCGCGTTCTGTAGCCGAGCTGGATGTGCTGGGGTCGTTTGCAGAGACCGCGCTCCGGAATCACTACACCCGCCCGGTGGTGAATGAGGAGGATGCGCTCGAGATCGTGGGCGGGCGTCACCCGGTCATTGAGCGTCTGGGCCCCCGTAACAGCTATATCCCGAACGACTGCCGGCTCGACACGGAATGCCGAATGTACGTGATCACTGGCCCGAACATGAGCGGGAAGTCGTCGTACCTCCGGCAGGTGGCGCTGATCACGCTGATGGCGCAGATCGGATCGTTCGTGCCGGCCGATCGGGCGACCA
>JBBRJW010000514.1:0-3440 GCA_038218705.1 Chthonomonadales bacterium
TCATCGCGACGATGTCGGTGCTTGGAACGGTGCTCTCGTCGAGCCTGGTCGCCTATGGCTTCTCCCGGATGCGCTGGCCCGGGCGCGACTTCCTGTTCGGGGTATTGCTGGCGACCATGATGCTGCCGGACGCCGTAACCATGATGCCGCGCTTCCTGATCTTTCGACAGCTCCACTGGATCGACACACTGCTGCCGCTCTGGGCGCCCGCCTTCTTTGCCTCGGCGTTCAATGTGTTTCTGCTGCGCCAGTTCTTCCTCGGTATCCCGCAAGAGATGGAGGACGCGGCAACGATCGATGGGTGCGGTCCGTTCGCAACCTGGTGGCGCGTGATGCTCCCACTGGTTCGCCCCGCGCTGGCGGCTGTAACGATTATGACGTTTCTCGGCGCATGGAAAGACTTCATGGGCCCGCTCATCTACATCTCCTCGCCGGAGAAGATGCCCATCTCGTACGTGCTGCAGCTCTACAACGCGGCTCACGGTGGCGAGCCCGGGCTGCTGATGGCGGCGACCACGCTGGTGGTGCTCCCGGTAATTGTGCTCTTCTTCTTTACGCAGCGCTACTTCATCGAGGGCGTGTCGCTCACGGGAATTGGCGGTCGATAGACTCGCGATTTCATGGATGCGCGCATGGACGGGACGTCCATGCGGATTCCGCCCCATCAATGGTGAATATTCCTGTACAGGGGCCGCGACCCACACGGGGCCTCCTCGACCTGACCTGAGACTGACTGAAGGGAATTCCACAGCATGAACCAACCCAACGATTCGCGTCTATCGCGGCGCGGTTTCCTCAAGTCTTCTGCGCTCGGCCTGGGCGCGGCAGCCGTGGGCGGACCACTGATCCTCAGCCGCAGCGCGGCCTCCACCGATGCAAACAGCAAGCTGAACCTCGCAGTCGTAGGCTGTGGCGGCCAGGGCCGCGGCGACATGGGCGGAATGCTGGGCACCGGCAACGTTAACCTGGTCGCCCTCTGCGACCCGGACCCCGCGCAGATCGCGCGCGCTCGCTCGGACGCCAAGAACAACGGCGGCGACCTCGCCACCGGCTACGAGGACTACCGGCGCCTGCTCGATGCGGCCTCGACGTTCGACGCCGTGCTTATTGCCACGCCGGACCACTGGCACTCCCCGCTCTGCAAGGCCTTTATGAAGGCCGGCAAACACATCTATTGTGAGAAGCCGCTTACTCACAGCATTGGTGAGGCGCGCGAGCTGAGGCTGCTTTCCCGCCGAAGCAAGGTTGTCACGCAGATGGGCAACCAGGGCAGTGCGAGCGAGTCGCTGCGGCGCTCCGTCGAGATCATCAAAGCCGGGGCCCTCGGGCCGATCCGCGAGATCTACTCGTGGGGGATTGGCGTCAATGCCCGCGAGGGCAGCGCAGAGGGCTCGGATCCGATCCCGGAAGGCTTCAACTGGGACCTCTGGGTGGGCCCGTCCGCCATGCGCCCCTTCAAGAAGGACGTATACCATCCTTACCAGTGGCGCGGCTGGTTCGACTTCGGCAACGGTGGACTCGCGGATTTCGCCTGCCACATCATCAACCTGCCGATGCGCGCTCTCGACCTGAGCTATCCCGAGCGGGTAACACCACACCGGGATGAGAATTGGGGCCAGATCCCGGGCAAGGCTCCCGTCGAGTTCCACTTCGCAGCGCGCGGGCAGATGCCGCCAGTTACCCTGTTCTGGATGGGCGGCGAGCGCCCGCCGGCAAGTATCGTCCAGCCCCTCACGGACGCGTTCGGCGAGAAGATCCCAGACGGCCTGATGATCGTGGGTGAGAAGGGTGTAATCCACACCAGCCACTGGAACACCGACGGGTTGATCCGCCTGAATGGCGAGACATCCATGGCCCGTGTCTCGAGCCACGAGGCCACCAAGTCCATCCCGATCACGCTTCCCCGCACTCCCGGGCACGCCGATGAGTGGATCGACGCCTGCCGTGGGAAGGGCCACACGTTCTCCGACTTCGAGACGGGGGGCAAGCTCACCGAGATAGGTCTCTCGGGCGTGCTGGCGCTTCGAACCAACAAGGAGCTCGACTGGGACGGTGAGAAGATGCGCGCCCGCAACGTGCCCGAGGCCGCTGCGATTGTCCATCCGAAGCTTCGCCGAAACTGGCTGATCTAACAGCAGCAGCAGACACTGCTCCCTCCGGTCCTGTGCAGGCGCGATGCCGGCACAGGACCGGAGAGAATCTTGCTCCGGCAGCCTCCTCGGAGTCGAGAGCCGGGCCCATTTTGGAGGCACAGGAGAACAACCGTGCCTCTGTCCACGTCACTGGCCGCCCTCGCAATGCTTCTGCTCTGCTCTGCTGCGCAGGCCGCGCCTCCCACCCTCCTCCTCGGTCCAGAGTCCCCGAGCCAGCCAGAATGGTCACTTGTTGGCGATGCGGCCAACCAGAAGGCCCGCACTGTGGCCGGGCCAGGCGCAGGCGAGTCGGCGCTGCACATCGAGCTCAAGAGCCCCGTCCAGCCTCCCTATGCCAGTCAGCTTGCCCGCCCCGCGCCCGCCGCGCTGCCCGCTCACGACACTCTGCGACTCCACTTTTGGGCTAGAAGCAGCACTCGCAGCATGATCGGCTGCGTGTATGAGCACGCTGCGACCCCTTACGAGAAGTATATTTCCGAGGTCGTACGCCTGACGACGAAGTGGTCCGAGTACGCACTCGTATTCCGCACTGCGGCCGCTGTCCCCGCCGATTGGGCTGGCATTCGATTTCAGCTCGGCTTCAGTGCAGGCGACGTGGAGATTGCAAAAGTGAGCCTGGAGGATTGGGGAGTATCCCCCAACCCGATGCCGCCGCAGTTAGGGGTGGACCTCTTCGGCGGCCAGGACGTGGACGCCGGATGGCTGCCAGCGGCCGAGGCGCGCATTGAGCGCATTCGAAAAGGCGGGCTGGAGGTCAAGGTAGTGGATGCCGCCGGCAATCCCGTGCCTGGGGCCGAGGTCTCGGTGACCGAGACGCGAAGCCGGTTTAAGTGGGGCACGGCCATCAGCCCGGCGATGTTTGCCGCGGGCACGGATGGGGAGAACTACCGCAAGGTCCTCCTCGCCAACTTCAACTCCGTCGTACTGGAGAACCAGTTGAAATGGTCGGATGGTGGAGCCGGCGCGCTGCAGGCAGCCGACAAGATGATCGCCTGGTGCGCGGAGAACCACCTGCCAGTACGGGGACATAACCTGCTCTGGCCCGCATGGAACTATCTGCCATCTTCCACGCGCGCCCTTCGCGGAGAAGCCCTGCGGACGGCCATTCATAACCATATCACGGAGTACGCTTCGCATGAGCGCGGAAAGGTGTATACCTGGGACGTGGTAAACGAGGCATCTGTCAATACCGATGTTCAGAAGGAGCTCGGCGAGTCCATTCTCGCGGACGCGTACCGGTGGGCACATGAGGCCGATCCTGCCGCGGTGCTCTGCTACAACGATTAC
>JBBRJW010000515.1:0-3431 GCA_038218705.1 Chthonomonadales bacterium
TGCCGTACTCGCGCAGCACCCGGATCGCCTCCACGATCTGCTCCACGCTCTGCCTCTTGTTATACTCCTTCAGCGTTGCGGGATTCACCGACTCGAGCCCGAGGTAGAGCATGATGCAGTGGGTGCGCTGCATCAGCTTCAGAAGCTCCCGGTCGCGCACCACTTCCGTGGCGCGCACCTGTCCGGTCCAGGCGCGCGGCGTTACGCCGGCTCGAATAACATTCTCCAGCAGCTCCTTTGTTCGGGCGTTGTGGGCACAGAAGTTATCGTCGTAGAAGAACATCGAGCTGATGTGGCGCTCCTGCAGATGTCGCATCTCCGAAATAACGCTGCACGGATCATCGGGATCGATGGAGCGGTAGCGCATCTTCTGCCCAAACATCTCGATGACCGAGCAGAACGTGCAGTCGAAGGGGCAGCCGCGGCTTGTTGTGATGGGCGCGATACGGATACGCTCGTTGCCAACGATCGCCCCGAGGTCCGGGAATGGCAGCGCGTCGAGGTTGGCGATGCTCCTGCCGGTGTCGAGGCGCTCGTGAAAGCTGTCGCGCAGGGATTCCCCCAGTATGGCGTCGGGCTTCTCCCCGGATTCGTAGGCGCGGAGCAGAGCCGGCAGGATCTCTTCCGCCTCGCCGCGCACCACATGATCGCAGACAGGCATCGGGATCTGCCAGCGCGCGCAGAAGTCGGCGTCGAATGGCTCGTCTGGCCGGAACGTAACGTGCGCGCCGCCGATCACGACAATCGCCTTCGGGTTGCGCTGCTTCACCAGCGCGCCGAGGCGGTAGGCAGCGAATGCGGTAGAGGTGGTGGTGGAGATACCGACGAAATCCGCCTTACAGACAGCCTCGATATCTACGGGAGTAATGTCCTCGCAGTAGAGCGTGACGTTCGAGTATCCTTCGCGCTTGAGAATGGCCGCAAGCATGGGAAGACCTAGGCGGGGGAGAGCAACCCGGCTGTAGACATGGAATCCGGGGGCGCGCGGCTCGACAAAAACCAGGGATTCGAAGCGCTTCATGCCACTTGTCCTTGCTGAAGGCCGGCAACCTGTGCGCGACTAACGGGAGCGACACGGCTCCAGGGCGCGGAGCGGACCGACAATTTGCTATTCCCCAGAATCCCCGACGCTTCCTGCCGCGAAATTCCTGGTGAATGGGCTGGCAAAGCCCCTGCGAGGGGCACGGAACAACTAGCGCGGGCATTCACTTCGTAGTACGCAGGCAGAAGCCTGAAGGAGACATCGTATGCGAGATGAGGAGGAGCAGGACCCGAGGCGGCCGGGCGAGCCGTCGAAGTCCGCGGAAGCGGCGCTCATTCAACACGCAGTCTCAATCGTCGACCGGCTGGTAGTGCTGCTCGTGGCAGCCATCCTCCTGATGCTGGTTGGTCCGCTCTCGCTGCACCACGCAGCTCGCCAGCATCCAGTAAGCGAGCGCGCTCACCCGGCGCATAGCTCGCCTGGCATGAGCTCTGGCCGGCGGACAGTCTGAGCGGTACCTGGCGGCGGCGGCGCTTCAGCACTCTGGCCGAGCCGGGTTTCTGTAGAACCTGGGCCCGATTGGCCGGGCCGCGAATATCAGTTTTCCGCCCTGAATAGTGCCTTGACACTCTTGCCGGCCCCGTGGTATATTATTCCCACGAACGGCCGGTAAGAGGTGGGCGTTCGTCCCGGGCGAGTGGCGGAATGGCAGACGCGCTGGTCTTAGGAACCAGTGCCGAAAGGCGTAGGGGTTCAACTCCCCTCTTGCCCATTTTCCTGTCCGCATTTGTCGGGGAGGGTTTGCGGGAGTAGCTCAGTGGTAGAGCGCTACCTTGCCAAGGTAGATGTCGCGAGTTCGAATCTCGTCTCCCGCTTCAAGAAGGGTCGCGCATTATGCGCGGCCCTTCTGCGTTTGGATAGACAGATCAATCGCGCGCTTCGTCCGCCACGCGCTCACGCAGCACCAGCGCGGCCTCAGGCTTGCCAATCGGCGCGACGGGCTCATCCGCCGTGTAAGCGCGCACGTCGGCGTAAGCGCCAGCCTCGGGCTGCCGGTGGACGATTACTCGCGCGCCTGTCACGTCGACTACCCAGTACTCCGAGATGGCCGCCCGCGCATAAAGCGCAGCCTTGGTCGTTATGTCGAAGTTCAGCGTCGTTTCCGACACCTCCACCACCAGCTCCACATCCGCCGGGCCGGGGTGATGCAGGCGATAGGCTTCGCGCACCTGGCGCGTCACGGCCAGATCCGGAAGGGGCTCGCTTACCTGTCCGTCCTCCCCGGCCAGTGAGATAGGCGCTTCCACGCGGACGTAAGACGCGCCGAAGAGATCGCGCAGCCAGTCGAGAAGCACCAGGAGAACGAAAACGTGCGGCGGATTCTGGCCCATTCGGTCTAGAATCTCCCCGTCGATAAGCTCATAGCGGCCGCTCAATAGGCCGATCTGCTCCATGCGCTCGCACTCCTGGCGGGTCCAGCGCTTGCGCCGCGGGCCGGTCTCGGGCGCGGCTTCCCTCCGCTCAACGGTCTGTGTCATGGCGCGGCCCTCCTCTCGACTTCGGCGCTTCTTCCTCGATTATACGGCATCATTGTGTCCGGTGTGAGCAACGGATGGGAGCGACGTCCGCCCCTACTTCGCGCCTACTCCTGCTGATAGACGCGCACGTAGTCGACCTCCATGCGAACCGGGAAGGCAGTGGCAGACGGATCGCCACCGGCCATGCCACCGATGGCCTGGTTTAGCAGGATGTAGTGGGGAACGCGGAAGGCATTGGCCTTGCCAGGCTCGTCGTCATCCGCAACGTTCATGTGCGCGCAGAGCTTGCCATCGAGCAGCAGATCGACCTTCTCCGGAGTCCACTCCATCGACCAGACGTGGAACTTGCGCGCCCACGCTTCGCCGCCCAGCTCCGTCACGGTCTTGCGCGGGCTGATCCATACCTGCTTGCCGCCGTGGGTGTGCAAGATGTTAGCGAGCACCATGTTGCGGTAGTACTCCATGATGTCGATCTCGCCGCAATCGGGCCATCCCACGCGATCCCTCGATACGCCGAGGGTCCAGAAGGCGGGCCAGCTCCCTGCTCGGACGTCGATGCGAGCGCGCATCTCAAACCGGCCGTAGGTGAACTCATGCTTTTTCAGGCTGATCAGGCAGGCCGAGGTGTAGTCGATGAACTCCCGGTTCTTCCAGCCGCTCGCCCCGGACTGGTACTCCGGGTTAGGCTTGCGCTCTCGCCGCGCCTCGATGATCAGCTTGCCTCCCTTGCAGATGGCGTTTTCGGGCTGATAGTATTGGAGCTCGGCATTACGCACAAATCCATGCTCGTAGTCCCAGTTTGCAGGATCGGGCGGGCCATCCTTCGTGAACTCGTCGCTCCAGACCAGCTTCCATCCCGAGCCGTCGCCCGGCGCAGCCGCATTGACTCGCCCGGCTCCAACAGCCAGCAC
>JBBRJW010000516.1:0-3430 GCA_038218705.1 Chthonomonadales bacterium
CTGGGAACGAGGTCCGCCTCAGGCCCGAATGGGTGCGGCTGCCGCGCGCGTCCGCTGCGTCGCCATCGCCTTCGGCGATCTCCAGGGCGCGGGCGGCACGGAAGTGCGCCTCCACCGACGCGATCGAATTGCGGTCAATTCGGGTCGCCATGATGGCGCGCGCCTGCCGAACTGTCATCCGGGAGCTCGACCTGGCAGTCGCGGCCGGGCCATCGCTCCGATGCGAATTCGGCGTATGCGACTTCACGATCGATGCAGCCTGGAGCGAGCACGGGAGCGCCAGCAAAGCTGCCGCAGCGCTCCAGTGCGCCGCTCTAAAAAGGTTCAGGGAATGGTTCATCGCGATTCCTTCCTGCCATGAGGCAGCGCCACAGTGTATCCTAGCGGCGGGCCCGCAGCCGTCTCAAACGGAGACACGCAAGATTGCTGAAAGTAAATTCGTGAGCGCCGCCGAAGTTCCTGCCTGTCCGGTGAAAAAACTTTCCGCTGGCGATTGGCTACTGCTGATGAGGCTGACCGATTTCGGGATCAGGAGGGATAGAGATGTGCGGCTTAGAAGAGATCGAGCGACGTCTGGCTCTGATGGGGCAGCCCCTGAGCCGTGGGTTTGACAATGAGTCGCTGGAACTCACCGTCGAAAGCATCCTCCAGGCGTCTGGCGAATTTGTAGAGCTTATCCATATAGTACTTTGAGTTCGCATCACCGGCGTACTCATCCAGAAGCCCGAGTGAGCCGTCCGCACGCTCGTACACCGAGACAGAATCACCGACGGGCACGTTTCTCGCCACGGCGGCCGATCGCCGCTTCTGATCGCTTGCGAACGTCTTCTCCGTGATTCGCTCCCGCCGCGCGAGCTCCTCGATCGGCACTCGCCCGAGGCGGATATCCTCGATGGTCTCCTCGTAGAGAAGGCGAATGGCCTCTCTGTCGCCCTCGAGGAGGAGATCAACGACCCTCGCGAGGAACCGACGCCCGTAGCCCTCGTCGGCGCGCGACCGCAGGGACGCCCCCTTCATAATCTTGCGGCCGTCGTAGGTCTGGAGGACGTAGTTCTTGGTCTTGACGGAGAGCATGCGGGAGTACCGCCCATCGAATGCCAGGCGGATGTCTGCGGGAAGCACCGCTCCGAGGTCGGTTACATACGCTCTTTCGGCCGCCTCATCCATCACGGCTGGCGGAGGAACAAAGTAGACACCATCGGTATCGACCTCCACCACCTGCCCGCCAGTCTGCTCGATGCGACCGGATACCGCCTGCACCAGCTCACGTCCGCGCGCCGTTACCCGCTCAGCCGCCCGGTAGTCGTTCCATGCAAACGGCCCGCCCAGGTAGCCATAGAAGGAGTTGATAAGCACCTTGAACGATCCCTGGAGCCCGTCCCAGTAGTGATGGTCCGTCGTTCCGCGATCGGCGGCGGCCGCCATTCGCTTGGCCTCGATTCGCCGATGCGTCAGTTCCGCCAGGGCCGGCAGGAAGACTCCCAGCGTGTCGCTCTCCGGCGCGGCCTGCAGATGGAGCATGAGGCTTGGATAGAGGCTCTCCACGTCGGCCTTCACAATAGGCTGGAGTACTCCGCATCGCCGGACTTCGCTGAATCCGCCCGCATAGGGGCGGGAAGGCTGCTGCCGCGGCACGGCGCGGCCTGCGCCCAGATAAGCGCGCAGGAGAATCGAGTTGATCTTCTCGCCATTTCCGGTCACCACTACGCTTCCGTATGCGTCCGGCGCCATCTGCGCCTGGTAGAACTCCACCGGCGTGATCAGATCGGCAAGCAGCCGGGTCTCCTCGGCATCCTGAAGCGCATAAGTGCGGACCGCTTCGGTTTCCTCCGAGTAGAGCCTGGTCATCTGTTCGCGAGGCAGCTCGATGCGCTCTTCTCTTGCGAATCCGAAGACTCGGGCGCACTCCTTCAGTCCGTACCTGGTGAGGGCCTGTTTCGCCCAGTCGAACCGCTGCACCACCAGGTAGGTGTCCACCAGGTGTCGGCCGTGGATCGAGTGCGGGATGAACGGCCGGCTCATTCCGCCGATGGCGTAATTGCGCTCTGGCCAGGCCTGTGGCTCGGACCGATCGCGGCCAAGAGGAAGCTGGGCGCCGAGCGCGCGAGCCCGGCCGAGGAGGTAGGGCATGTCGAAGCCGAACAGGCTATGCCCCTCTAATACGTCGGGGTCGCGCTCCGCCACCAGCGCGCAAAAGCGGTCGAGAATATCGCGCTCGTCGCCTTCGATCAGGTCGAGCAGCCCGCGGTTGTCGGAGACGGCGATCAGGAGGATCCGAGCGCTCTCCAAGGACGAGTCGAGGCCCGTAGTCTCGAGGTCGAACTGAAGCCGAACCACGTCATCGAAGACCATCCCCTTGAAGCAGGTGATACCCGTGCGGATCATCCCGAGCTTCACCGGGCTGGCATAAGTGAGGTTCTCCAGATGCGCTTCGCGCACCCGGAAGCGCGCCTCCTGCCACGATGCGAGATCAGGGAACTCGGCCAGCCACCGAAGCCCTTCGCCCTCGAGTTGGGTCAGGCTCGCTCCCGACAAATCTCTCTCCGGCGGCTCCGCCAGCAGAATCCAGGGGCGGAATGAGCGGTGTTCACGCACAACGGTGTCGGCCTCCCGGCGATAGAGCCAGAGCCCGCCGGTATCGCACGGCTCGACGGCGACCACACGCTCCGTCGGATCGGAACCAAAGAGAATCTGCTCGGTGGAGATGGGGAGGGTTTCTTGCTGAGCCATACCGAAGTGTACCACCGGCTCGGGAAGGAGCGTGCCTTACGCTTCAGGCGCAGGCTCCCCAAAACAGAAGCAGACGCCATAGGGCTCGCGAGCGAAGCAGACTCGGTAGCTCTTGCCGTCGTGCTGCTGAACAGCGATTTCGCTGGGTTCAATGCCTGTCGCAGAGAGCTCGTGGTGCAGAGCGTCGACATCGATCACGCTAAAGTAGAAGCTCGCTTGCTGTGGGTCCTGGTCGTTCACCTGGAGGCCGATCGTTGCTCCCCCACGCGCAAGTGTCGCCGTCTCATTCCCTCTGGAGCGTAATTCAAAGCCAAGAACCAGTGTATAGAACGCGATCGCAGGTCCTATGTGCAATACGGGTACGGCGTCCACCTGGCTGGCCCCGATCGCGAAGGCCCCGACGAACTGTGCATTACGCTTGATCACGCTATCACTCCCATCTGCGGCGAGGAGCCGAGGCCGTATCGTCGTTATCGGCCATCGGTTTCGTGACACCCGAACGAAACTCCTCTGGTAACAGCTCAGACTTGGTGATAGAGAAGTTCAGGCAGGGGCTTCGAAGGCGCGGCATTGTGCAAGGCGGCGCAGGCAAGCCAAAGGATCCTGGCTTCGCAGGCGACAGGTGCTCACCAGAGTGAACAGGATCGCCTTCGTCGCCGAACCTCTCGCCGAACGCGTGCCCCCACAGACTTTGCGGTCG
>JBBRJW010000517.1:0-3430 GCA_038218705.1 Chthonomonadales bacterium
CTGTGCGAACCGGGCCCCGCCGGCGCTGCCGCACGGTCGGGGCCCGGCACGATCGCGTTTCGCGGCGGAGCTCGGGTCAGCCTCGCCTCGCCGCCTCTATCACGGAGACGTCGATCTTCTTCATCGTCATCATCGCGTCGAAGGCGCGCTTTGCTTCGTCGCCGCCAGCCGCCATCGCATCCGTGAGCGCGCGAGGTGTGATCTGCCACGAGAGGCCCCATCGGTCCCTGCACCATCCGCACTCGCTCTCCTCGCCGCCGCTGCCAACGATCGCGTCCCAGTAACGGTCGGTCTCCTCCTGGTCTTCCGTCGCGACCTGGAACGAGAAGGCCTCGGTGTGGGTGAACACAGGTCCGCCGTTCAGGCCCATACATGGAATCCCCATGACGGTGAACTCGACCACCAGTACGTCGCCCTCTTTACCACTCGGATAGTCGGATGGAGCCGCGTGAACGGCCGTGACACTGCTGTCTGGAAACGTCGCGGCATAGAAGCGCGCGGCGTCGAGCGCGTCCTTGTCGAACCAGAGGCAGATCATGTTCTTTGGCTTCATGTTTGGTGCTCCTGCATCGTTATGGGGGTGTATTCCCTTGCTTTTCTCGCGGTGGGAGATTGGCAGTCGAGTTACTCTCGGCCACATTGGCCCGCCGGAATCCGGTGCCCGTTCAGTTGATCTTGCGAGGTCGAAATCCCTCCTCGACCTGGCAATTCGTGTGCATAAATCTCCGCCTGAGCCGGCCTGCTGCCGGTCGCCCATAGCCGCCACCGAGAGGCGCGCTGTCCGAAACAGCATGCTCGTCCGCAGCACGCGCCACCGGATTCGCGAGCCAGCCCATCGGTCGAAAGCTTTCGCATAGGCTGCTCACATTCACATATTTGCCCGCCGCCGCGGCGCGTGGGCACAGCGCGGCGGCTTCAGGGCCACTACAGGATGTTCAATCATCAGGGGCGAGATGCCGTCTGATTATGGAGGACATCGGTCTCGATGGGTGGAACGGAACTCTCGAGCTTGAAGCCCGCCGGCCTGGCTACCCGCGCCAGCTGGCCCGAGCATGCGCCTGCTCTGGTCAACCGCGATTACAGCCTGCCCTCCTGAGGAGTGGACCCCTATGCGACCTGCACTTCACCGCATTCTGAGAGTTCTTAGCGCTCTGGCTGCATGCGCCCTGGCGCTCCTGCTGCCTGTGCGCCTGATTGCTGCGACCTACTACGTCAGCAGCACAGTTGGCAGCGACACCCGTGACGCGCTTGCGCCACAGTTGAGCGGAGCGCACGGCCCCTGGAAGAGCCTGGCACGGGCTTCAACGGTAACGTATCGCCCCGGGGACACTCTGCTGCTGCGGTGTGGCGACATCTGGGACGAGACGCTAACACTCCGAGGCGACGGCACGGTCAATCAGCCGGTAACCGTTTCGTCCTACGGTACTGGCGATCGCCCGTACATCCGGAGAAAGATTGGTGCGGCGCAGGATTGCATCCTCCTCGATAATTCGTGCGGCTATCGGTTTCACGATATCGAGTTAGGAAATGCATTCTCGGGCATACACGTGCGACTGACGGGTACGACCCCGCGAGATTATCCCTTCTACCGTTTTGAGAACTGCCTCTTTCACGACATCCTTAACCCGAAGTGCCCCGATGAGGGCGAGCCGGTAGGATACGCCATCTGGTTTGACGGCCGAAGATACACCCGCGACATCCGCGTTGTTGGATGTATCGGTCTCCGTACTCAGGGCTTTCTCAACGGTGGGATGAGCCGGGCCGATGTAGTATTCGACGGCGATACCATCTCGCATGGAACCCTGAACCAGGTCTTTCAGAGCGAGACCCAGGGTTTCGACATCCTCAACTGCGTCTTCGTCTACAATTATCCGCGGCGCTACGAGTCGTTCGGGGTGACCCAGGTTATCGCCGGTCACCTGGATGGCGGCCCGGGTATCCACTATGATGTTCGAGACAACGAGTTTGGCTGGGCCGGCGATTACCCGGGAAGCCCAGACGGCTGCGGCTACGATTTCGAAGTGCCGACAAACGGGGTCACCTTTCAGAATAACTTCACCCATAACACGTACGGTGAGGCTGTCATGTTCATGGCCGGGCAGCGTCAGCAGAACCTGGTCTTTGCCAACAACGTTTTTCGCGATAACGTCCGGTTCAGTCCTCGTTGGGACTGCACGATCGCGCTGCCCGAGAATATCAGTGGCAGCGGCATTTTCCGTGACAATACGTTCTACCTGTGGCCGGGTAAGTCGGCCTTTGCGTCGAGGCCCGCTTGCTTCTCCTACTTGCGCAACGACGAGCACCCAACGAAGCCTTTCGCTGCGATGCCCCTGGTCACGCGGATTCAGCGGTCCGGCGATGCGCGAGTTTACACCTTTGCGAGCGCAACGCCTGGCGCGACCATTCGCTACACGACCGACGCGAGCCTTCCCTCCGCCACCAGCCATGTCTGTTCGCGCCCCATTGTGATCCGGCGCTCGGGCGCGCTGAATGTGAAGGCCTTTGCACCCGAGTGCTGGCCCAGCTATGTCAACTCGCTCGTTGTGGAGATGCGCCGACCGGAGAAGCTGCCTCCGCTAGGGGTCTGGAAGCCGGGCCGTCAGTCCCTGCCCGCTAAGCGCCTGGGCGCCATAGCTGACAACTTTACGGTCTCCCTCTGGGCCCGGCCTACAGGAGAGCGAGCACCCACACCGGAGATGGGAAGCGGGCTCGGGCTGGCCGGCATCTACGGGTGGAAGCTGGACGAAGGGAGTGGCAATCTCGCCGCCGACTACGTTGGCAGCAGAACGGGCACGCTACACGGCTGCACCTGGACCCGGGACGCAATTGGCGCGTCGTTAAGCTTCAACGGCAAGAGCGATAGCGCCACCTTCGTCGGCGGGGCGGGCGCTCAGCAGGCAGGTTCGGGCGACTTCACCATCGCGTTCTGGGCTGCACCGGAGGCCACACGAACCGTTACGCAGGAAGCAAATGCGGGTGTATCGGGCATCGGCGGCCAGCGGTTCGCTCTGCTTCCGCAGCAGTACGGCAAGGCCAGCGGGCAGGCGGGTGTAGGCGTGTCGGTCGGGACGAATGGAGTGACCGTGTTCGAGCTGGCCGACGACTACCTCCCTGCTCTTCTGGTCGCCAACCGGCCCCTTTCGGGCTGGAACCATCTCGTGGTGGTCTATCGCTCCGGGCAGCCCAGCCTCTTTGTGAACGGTGTTCCGGCGAGGACGGGCCTCCGCAGCGGCAAGCGTGCGTGCGCGGACTTCAGTCTCGGAGGCAGCTCCTTCGGCTGGTATCAGGGCAGACTGCGCGACGTGCGCGTCTACCCGCGCGCGCTTACTAACCCGGAGATCGGTGCCCTTGCTGCCAATAAGACCGCGCTGGTCCCGTGGACCCAGGATGCTTCGGCTGGCATGCCGGGGCTGCCATTCGCCCTGACGCC
>JBBRJW010000518.1:0-3426 GCA_038218705.1 Chthonomonadales bacterium
GTTGTAGGAGAGCATCTTCACAGCCTGCTCGATGCAGGCCGGGATTCCAGTGGCCTCGTACGCGAACTCCACTCCGCCATCCCACCCGTCTTCCGTTAGCTCCCGCACCGTCTTCACGGCGTCTACCTCGCGAGCATTCACCACGTGAGTCGCGCCAAAGTCCTTCGCCCACTGGAGCTTGACAGGATTCACGTCGACAGCAATGATCTGGCCCGCATGTGCAAGGCGCGCGCCCTGAATGACGCTCAGGCCCACTCCCCCGCAGCCGATTACGGCTACGCGAGCCCCGGGCCACACCTGAGTAGTATTGGAGGTCGCGCCGACTCCTGTTACCACGCCACAGGCAATGAGGCAGGCTTTCTCCAGGGGCATATCAGCCGGCATCTTCACAGCGGCCTTGGAGTGGACCACCGTGTAGGTGGAGAAGGTGCCGCATCGGAGCACCTGCGAGCAGAGCGCGCCATCACGCTTGCGGCGGATGCGCTGGCCTGGCTTCAGCGCCGCATAGCAGTGGCGCGGGTCGCCGCGGCGGCAGGCAGGGCACTGCTCGCACGGGGCGCGGTAGGCGATCACAACCGGGTCGCCTGGCTTCAGATGCGTGACACCCTCGCCCACCGATTCGATCCAGCCGGCTCCCTCGTGTCCGAGAACGATCGGGAAGGCCATGCCATTGCCGTTTAGATTCTTGATCGTCAGGTCGGTGTGGCAGACTCCGCTCGCCGCAAGCTTTACGCGGACCTCGCCGGGTCCCGGCGCGTCGATGGTGATCGCTTCCAAGGCGGCCGCGGTGCCCGCTTCATTCAACAAAACTGCGCGTCCCTCAATCGTCGGCATAGACCAGGCTCCTCGTGTCGGCAACTTCAGGTTGGCTCACCGGGGCAACATTTGCATAACCCGGCGTTAATGCAAGTGTACCATTCCGGTAGAGCGGAGTCAATCGGAATGCCCGATCGCCGGACGGCGCAAGACCGAAGGTATTGGCCCTCGCTCGCGGCTCGGAGCGAACTGTCCATTAGCATGCAGAGCAAAGCGGCAGATCCGTGCTAGAACTGGTCCGATCAGGCTGTTAGAACAGCCGGATTGCGAGGACGCGACCACCGTTTGTGTCGGTGAGATAGAGACGGTTTGCGCGGTCATCAACCAGTGGAGAAGCAGCGGCGAACGTTAATTGGCGGCGAGCAGCGACCCGGCCGTCGCTCAACCGCAGCTTGACAACCTGCCTGTTGATCGGGTCGGCGTAGTAGGCGAATTCCCCTGAAGGAGCCACTGCCAGCAGACCAGGTATGCCGAGGTACGGCCGGTCCGGCGAGAGTGCGGCGAGTGAGACCTCGCCCATGGCGGCTAGATCGGATCCGTCATAGACGGCCATCGTATTGCCGAATACAATATATAGGCGGTCGGACTGCGGCGCATAAAGCAGCTGCGACGGCGGCTTTGCCGGTGACAACTGCGGGAGTGCTACCGATCGGATTTCGCGTCCGTCCTTCAGCAGATCGAGCGAGTGGCGCGGCAGTGCCCGGGTGCTCTCCGGGTAGGCCGGAAACAGGAGCCGAAACGACCGTCCGGGCGATTCTGTCAAGATGAGCGCCGATATCTCGCCCTCGGCGAGATATCCGCCCGCAGCCCTTTCGCCATGGAAATCGATCGCTCCCAGAGACGCCGCGCTGCCCCAACCATCGGCGTAAACGCTGTAGATCGCCTCGCGGTCAAAGTCGACGGCGAGCAGGCGTGTTCGCGGAAGTAGATACGATCTGAAGAGTCGGCGCGGAAGCATATTGTCCAGCATCAGGAATTCGTGGGTGCTTCGATCCACATATGCTAACAAGCGATGGCGCTTGACATCGAGAAAAAGATCCTGGATGCTTGCTCCCAGGGTGATGCCTGGTCCAATCTTGAGCGTTGAGGCGTTCAGTAGGTTAACCGCATTGTCCATCAGCAGAAGCGGCTGTCCACTGTCTGTGATAACGCCGGCCAGCCTGTAGTCGGAATCCATCGAGCCTTCAACAGGTACCCGGATCGGTTTCTCCGGATGCTGCAAGTTCAGAATGCCAAGAGCGCCATTGAGGAAATCAACAAGAAGGCGGTGTCTGGGTAGGTCGATGCAGGTATGGTACCAGGACGCGTGATCCCGGCCGCTGTTCGGATCAGGATCTTTGAAGTGAAGCGTGCGCTGCCGCTTCAGCGTGGATTGCGAAAGAACGGTTACGGTGGTCAATTCCGAGGATATCATATGCAATTGGTCGCTGCGATGCACCAGATAGAGCCGGTGCGTCGTATCGTCCACAAAAAGAAAGCGCGGATATGCGTAGTCGCCTGGGCTCTTCGATAGGACAGCGCCGCTTACGGGGTTCCTGACAAACACCCGGGTCGACGAATAGGGGCCACCCATTCCGCAGGGCGAATTGGGTGGGTTCGAAGGCTCAACTGTGTACAGCCGGCCCGTCTGCGGCGATGCCGCCATGGCCTCGATCTGTCTGGATGCTAGCTCGGCGCGGGTCCCAAGCGTGATTGAATCCATCGTACACACACCGAAGCCGCCAGGATAGACCGATCCCATCTCGGCTACAGCAACCTCGCCGCGCTTGGGGTTAATCGCCCAGCGGTAAGCCAGGCGATCGTTCAAGGTACGCACTGTCTGGATCTGGCGCTTTCCAGCATCGATGGATACCATAACACTTCGCACCGTAGTGCCTGCTGCGCCCAACAGCACGCGATCCGCTTTGGGGTCGTATCCTATCCAGATATACGGATTGGAATTTCCCCACCCTTCGAATTGCGGAACCTGCGGCTGAGCCAGCTTGACTACGCCAACAACGCTCCGAGTTGCCAGGTCTACCACCGATAGCGACTGGGGAACCTGGTTCAGAACCCAGAGGCGATTGCGGCGGGTATCCACCGCAAGGGCAAAAGGATGTGTTCCATTGCCGGCTGCAGGGCCGAGCCGAGTCTCTGCAGTGATCTCGGCAGGTACGGCCGTTTCCGTTCCTGGCTGGCCACAGCCGTACGCAAGAGGCTTTGCCCGGGCGTGAGAGACCAGAGTAATCAGGGCGCACGCAGCGATCAAAGGCGTTTTCATAGTTCTTCCCCAGGACGTCAAGTACCGAACAGTCACTTAGTTAACCAACTGCAGCGGCACACCTCTCTGCCGGTTGCGCAGTCGGCTGGCGCCGATCGGCCGCGGGCTTTCCGATGAGCATGAGGTGTTATGGCATAATCTCACGGTAAGTTGCGCTGGCGGCGTCTCGTTTGACTTCCCTGGGCCACTCCCGGCCCGGCCGCGCGGCTCGCAGGGCGCAAGGAGGCTCCTCTCCCCCGGCCAATCTATCAGCTTCTACAGCGGTGGGCCCCCCCATACCCCCCCAATTGGGGGAAAAGGGGGGGGCACAACATCACCCGCCGCCCCCCCCGCGCCACCCCCCGTCCCCC
>JBBRJW010000519.1:0-3426 GCA_038218705.1 Chthonomonadales bacterium
ATGTCCCGCTGATGCTATCCGCATGGCTCCTCTACGCAGGGACAGCGCTGTCGCAGACCCGGTATGTAAACAGCAAGGACGGCACCTCTTTTGTGCCGCCGCCGCGCTGGAAAGCGGTCAATATCGGGGTTCCGAGCTTTGCTGGCCCTGTTGAGAACCGATTTGCAGTCAATGTGAACGTCTACACGGAGGCGGCCGGCACCCTGACACTCAGCGAGTACATTGACGCAATGCGTTCGCATGCGGGTCGCGGAATGACGTTTCTCAGCACCCGACCAACACTGCTCGGAGGCGAGCCGGCTGTGGAGGTCGTGGGTCGTCTCTCCGTGAAGACATCATCGGTGAGCACTCAGACAGACACTGATCAGGTAATCTGCCTGCGCAGCCATATGGCGACCGTGATAACTCTCTCCACGCCCCGCGGCCGGTTGAGCGCCTACACTCCCGTTTTCGGGCGGATGCTCGCGACCTTCCAGTGGCGCAAATAGGCTGCCGTCGAAGGATCAGTTCCAGGTGTTTCGCCGCGAGCGCTGAGCGCTTGCGGCTCAATTTGCGCCCGGATTCGGGCGAAGGACGCTCACTGCAACTCCACGGCGCTATCGGCTGTCAGGAGAGTGTCACCCGTTCATAGTTAGGAACCCATATTTATGACGCAAGAATCCTCCGAGAAGCGCGATTATCGCAAGACCCTCAACATCACGCTTAACGACCGCGACGCCGGTGCGTTCCCCCAGCGCGGCAACCTCCCGGCCCGGGAACCCGAGATCCAGGCCAGGTGGGAGGCGATGTCGCTCTACCGGAAGAGCCTCGATCGGCCTTCCGAGCGGGGCACGTTCATCCTGCACGACGGCCCGCCCTACTCCAACGGCAACATTCACCTCGGCCACGCACTGAATAAGATTTCAAAAGACATCGTGACTCGCTTCCGCTCCATGCAGGGGTATCGTGCGCCCTATGTGCCTGGCTGGGACAATCACGGGATGCCGATCGAGAATGCGGTGGCCAGGGAGTTCCGCGAGAAGAAGCAGGTTGTCGATCGCGTCGCGCTCCGCCGCGCCTGCAGGGAGTATGCGGGCCGCTGGGTAAACACCCAGCGGGAGCAGTTCAAGCGACTCGGAGTGCGGGGCGACTGGGATAATCCCTACCTCACGATGGCGAGCGCCTTCGAGGCGAAGATCGTAGAGGTCTTCGGTGAGCTGGCGCAGCAGGGCTTCATCTATCGGGGGCTTCGGCCCGTGCTCTGGTGCGCGACCTGCGAGACCGCCCTGGCGGACGCCGAGGTGGAGTATGAGCCCCATACCTCCGACAGCATCTATGTTCGCTTTCCGCTCCGCAGCGATCCAGGCGGGAAGCTGGGGAGCCAGCTCGAAGCCGAGCCGCTCTATGCGGTGATCTGGACCACGACCCCCTGGACGATTCCGGCTAACCTCGCGGTCGCGTTCCACCCGGATGCCGAATACGCCGTGGTCCGCGTGCGCCGGGGGGATGAGATCTGGCGCTGCCTGGTCGCAGCGCCCCTGGCCGACGAAGTGCTGCGAACGGTGGGCGCGGAAGCGCTGGGGACGCTCTCCACTCATCGTGGAAGCGACCTGGAGGGCGTGATCTTTGCTCACCCGCTCTTTGACCGCGACTCACCCGCGGTCCTGGCAACCTACGTAACAATGGACACCGGGACTGGCGTCGTGCATACCGCGCCCGGCCACGGCAAAGAGGACTTCGAGACGGGCCAGAGGGTTGGCCTCGAGACACTTAACCCGGTAGATGGCGCAGGGCGCTATCTACCGAGCGCGGGCGAGTACAACGGAGTCCGGTTTGAGGGGATGCGGGTCACCACGTTCGGAGATAAGAAGGCTCAGCAGAGCGAGGCGAATGCGGCTCTCATCGCGGCACTGGAGCAGGCCGGCGCGCTGCTCAGCCGCACGCGCTTTGAGCACTCGTATCCGCACTGCTGGCGCTGCCACAGCCCGCTCATCTTTCGCGCCACCGTGCAGTGGTTCATGAGCATCGACCACGATGGCTTTCGCGAGCGCGCTCTCGCAGTCGTAAACGATGTCGCGTGGTACCCGAAGGAGAGCATCAATCGCATCACCAACATGGTTGCCAACCGGCCAGACTGGTGCGTTTCGCGGCAGCGCTCCTGGGGTGTCGGGATTCCGGCTTTTTACTGCAACGACTGCGGCGAAGCGATCCTGACAAAACCTTCCATCGATGCGGTGGTAGCGCTGGTGCGGCGAGAGGGCTCCGATGCCTGGTACGAGCGGACTCCGACTGAGATCCTGCCGGAAGGCTTCGTCTGCCCCGGCTGCGGGAGCGGCGTGGAGCGACTGAGAAAAGAGACCGACGTGCTCGACGTCTGGTTCGACTCTGGCTCTACTAACCGCGCGGTCCTGGAGAACCACGAGCAGTGGCCCGACCTCTCCTGGCCGGCGGACATCTACCTGGAGGGTGGGGATCAGCATCGCGGCTGGTTCAACTCCTCGCTCATGATCGGCGTGGGAACGAAAGGAGCTGCGCCCTACCGGGGCGTGGTGACCAATGGCTGGACCCTCGACGAGCAGGGCCGCGCCATGCACAAGAGCCTGGGCAACGTGGTGAGCCCCCTGGCAGTGATCGAGAAGAACGGAGCCGATGTGCTCCGGCTCTGGGTGGCCTCACAGAACTTCATGGAGGATACGAGCTGCGGCGATAACGTGCTAAAGCAGGTGGGCGAGATGTACCGACGCGTTCGCAACACCTTTCGCTTCCTTCTGAACAACCTCTATGACTTCGACCCATCGCAAGATGCGGTGCCGGAAGAGGAGATGGCGGAGCTCGATCGCTGGGTCCTGGCGCAGCTCAACGAAGTCACGCGCACAGCAGTCGCCGGATATGAGAAGTACGAGTTCCATCGTGCGCTTCAAGCGGCGCTGAACTTCTGCACCGGCGATCTCTCGTCGTTCTACCTCGATGTGCTGAAGGACCGCCTCTATGCCTCCGCTGCGGCGAGCCGTGAGAGGCGGTCGGCTCAGACCGCCATGCACCGCATCGCAGAGACGCTCGCGCTGCTCCTCGCGCCGATCCTGGTGCACACGGCAGAAGAGGTATGGGGCTATCTGAAGCTGGGCGACCGTGCGGAATCGGTGCACCTCGCGGCCTTCCCCGTGGGCGCGCCATCCAACCGAGAGCTGCTGGATCGGTGGGAGCCTCTGCTGGGGCTCCGGGAGAGGGCGAAGAAGTCGTTGGAAGAGGCCCGGCAGGCCGGAGTTATCGGAAACCCGCTGGAGGCCCGTGTGGAGGTGAATGCGGACCCGGAAACTTACGCCCGGCTGGCTCCGTATGCGAATCAGTTAGCGGCGCTGCTTCTCGTTTCCCAGGCGGAGCTGCGGGAGAGCGGCCCGGCGGCCGTCGAGTCGCTGGAAGTTGTCGCTGGACCGGCTCAGGGCGAAA
>JBBRJW010000520.1:0-3413 GCA_038218705.1 Chthonomonadales bacterium
GAGCAGGACACTGCTAAGCCCGAAGGCCTGCTCCGCGCTGGGGACGCCCCAGCCAGAGGAGCCCTGCTTCGTGCAGCCGCACGCTCCGCATCTGCCCAGACCCCGCGGGAGCTGCTGCGGCCGGAGGGCACGGACGAGCAGCAGGCCGCGTTGATATTGGAGGATAGGCCGGAGGAGAGCCTGCCCCAGGTTTCCGTGGCAACGAAATGACCCACGCGCGCGCTGACCGTGATCTTGTCTGTATCACCGGGGTGAGATCTCGACTGGCGTACGCCCTTCGGGACCTGCCCGAGGCCATGAAAGACCCGTACCTCGCAGCCGACGCAGCAGATCGGCTCCACGTCGCCGCCGGATTAATCCGCCGGGAGAGCACACCCGGTCGTGAACTCGAGCTCCTCATATGGGATGCCTACCGCACCACGGAGACCCAGGCTGCAATCTACGAACGCTGTGTGCAAGACCTGATGTCGAGCGACCAGCTCTCCCATGCCGATGCCTTCGTTCGCGCCCGTTCGTTTGTGGCCTCGCCCGCCGGTCTCTTTCCTCATGGCACGGGCGGCGCGGTGGATGTCACGCTGCTCCTGAACGGTCGGGATGCGCCGATGGGCACTGGCTTCGATGAATTTGTGCCGGCATCCGCGCCCGAGTGGTTCCGCGTCCATCGCCCGGTTTCGGCGGAGGAGCAGGAGGCCGCGCGGAACCGGGAGGTCCTCCGCTCTGCCATGGAGCGGGCGGATTTCGTCGGCATCGATTCCGAGTGGTGGCACTTTGAGTGGGGGACACGGCACTGGGCGGAGGTGAAGCGCGAGCCAGTGATCCTGGGCCGCTCTCTCCCGGCTCCCGATGTCGTGGACGCCGCCAACCCGCAGCGTGTGCGGTAGGTGCTCCAGGCGACCAGGCAGAGTGAGGCCCCGGTGCATCCGCACCGGGGCCTCACTCGCGTCGTAGCACTGTCGCTGGCACGGCTATGGCGTCGGGAGCGCGATGCGCCGGCCCACGCGAACCTGCACCGGCCCGATCAAGCCGGAGGGCAGCAGCTCATCGCCCTTGTGCCAGTGCTTCCAGACCGTGAAGGCGACCCGGCGCGGCTCCGGGCGCGGAGTGTCGTTCACGACCCACTTTGGCCACACGGCAATGTTGCCGCCGCTCGTGTACTGCGCATCGTCGGGGAACTGCTCGTCACCGATCAGCCGGTTCGGCCAGAGGTTCGTCACCCGTACGTCCAGTCGGTTCGCGCCAGGCTTGAGGAGCCCGGTCACATCGGCCACGTACGGCGGCTTCCAGAGGATGCCGAGCGACTTACCGTTGAGCATGGGCTCCGCGATCACCTGTACATTGCCCAGGTCGAGCTGGAAGACCGAATCCCTGGCGAAGAGATCGGCCGGCGCTTCGAATTCGGTACGGTAGGTGGCCGTACCGGAGAAGAAGCGCACGCCTGGCTCGGAGCGCTCCGGCCACGAGACGAGCTGGTCGAAGGAAGCGACTGCCGGCGCGCCGAGCTTGGGCGGGAAGGAGACCTGCCACGGACCGGCAACCGTTACCGGCGCCGGAAGATCGGTCACCGCGATCTGGCGGCCATCCGGCAGACTGGCCGCTCCTGTCGCCCACGCCACGAGCTCCACGCCACGGCCTCTTGCAGTCGAGTTCACTTCGTAGGCCGCCGATGCATCGGGCTGTGCCTCACGCTCCGGCAGATCGATCTGCGCGTGTTCGCCGAGCGTAAGGTGATGTGGCGCGCCATCCAGCGTGTAATCGAGCTGCAGCTGCTTCGGCACCAGCGGGGCGGGGTCGCCGCCAGCGAGCTCGTTGGAGACCTCCGCATGGAGGCTGCCATCCGCGATCAGAGAGCGGAGCTTCTCGGTGAGGTCGGCGGACCCGGGCTCCGGCGCTCCGGCCTCTGGCAGCACACCATAGAGCGCGCGGGTTACCGTCGCGCCTACAGGAATTTCGATGCTCTCGTTTTCGGTAGCGGTGATCGACTTCTTCTCGCCGCCCAGCGTAAACTCGACACGCATCTCCTTCGGAACCAGGTTGGCCGGGTCGCCCGCAAGCGCGTTGCTCCCCGTCACTTTCCGGCTGCCATCCTTGATGATCTGCTGAACCTGCCGCGTCACATCCACAACGTCCTGCATGGGGGCAGGGCCGTAGATGGCCCGGGTGATCGCCAGCACCCTGCGCCTGGGCGCGGGTGCGGCCGCGGCCGCGCCCGATCGGTAGCTCAGACCGGCGAGGTGTGCGCCCGTGGCGACCTTGCGGAAGACCACGAAGGTCGAGCCCGATTGGGCCAGGTGGAACGAGACTTCGGTGCGGCCGTTGTGCTCGCGCCAGAGGGGCGCGGCGGTGGCGAGACCGGTCTCCGGGTTCCAGATCTCGGGCGCGCGCCCGGTCACCCGGAAGGAGCACTCGAGATCGCGGCCATGCGTCAGGCTGTTGGCGATGAAGTAGATGTCCGTGTCGCCAGCCACGCGGTGGATCCAGTGTACGGAGCTGTCCGGCTTGCCATCGGTGAGCTCAAAGTCCGGAGTGATCGCAAGCCGCTTCAGCGCCGTCGGCACATCGATGCCGGCAAGTACGCGGCCCTTCCCTACGTTTCGATCGGTCGCCCCGGCCGCGCCGTCCGGGCCCCAGAGCTCGGCCGCGAGGCGCGCCACCTCGGCATCACATGCCGGATAGTTGCGGAGGCTCGGGGAGTGGCTGGGACGATTGCCCAGGAGCACACCGCCCGCGCTCACCAGTGTGATGAGCTGGTGGAGCATCTCGGGCGACATGGTGTCGCTCTCCGGCAGGGTCAGGAGGCGGTAGCTCTGACCGTCGGGCAGGGTCCACCGGCCGTTCGCGACCGTCATGCGCTTGAGCATCACCTCCTGGTTCACGCCATCGTAATCGTAGCCCGCCGGGAGATCCACGGGACCGCGCATGCCGTTCGCGCCCTCCTCACCGGAGAACGAGACGACATCTGCGCCGAAGTGGCCCTGCTGCAGAAGGAACTGGGAGCGGGCGCAGTATTTCAGCCACGCCGCGCTCTGGTTCCACCAGGTGTTGGTGCGCTCGAAGTGGAATCCCCACGGGCCCATCGTCATGCCGGGCGCTTTGTCGGTCCAGGGCTGCATGGCGTACCGGTGGAAGATAAACCGGTTAATGCCCAGGCAGAACATGCGGTCACCCAGCGCCTTGAGCGAGCCGGGGAATTCGGTCCAGCGCGAGACGTCCGGGGTGGCCGTGAACGACTCGGCCCCGATGATAGGGTGCCCGTAGATATGGCCGGAAGCGGCCGCCATCTTACAGGTCTCCGCCGCGCTGCCGCCGATCCAGAACTCGCCCATGGGGATATCGGCCGGGCCGCCGCACTGAAGCTCCTCGAATGTGCCGTTTCCATAGGGCTCGCAGGAGAAGAGCAGATGATTCTGGTGGGA
>JBBRJW010000521.1:0-3409 GCA_038218705.1 Chthonomonadales bacterium
TCCTATCTTTGAGGACCTCAGCGACCTCACCCGTGTGCGCTGCCACATCCGGTTCCTGGGGAACAATCGTGAGCCTGCGCAGATCGCGGAGCACCTGGAGCGTGCGCTAAAGGGCGAGCCCTGCATTATCTACGCCAACACGGTTCGCCGCGCGCAGGCTTACTATCGTTGGTTTCTGCGTCAGAGCAAGGAGTTCACCCGCGAGCATGTTGTGCTCTATCACTCGCGATTTACTGAGCCAGACAAGCAGGCCAAAGAGCAGGAGCTCCTGAGTCGACTTGGTCGCGACGCATGGTCCCGGGGAGCGCACCCGGGCCCGGCGGTTGCCATACTCACCCAGATCGGCGAGATGAGCGTCAATATCAGCGCCGACCTGATGATATCCGACATTTGTCCTATCGACCGTCTGGCTCAGCGCGCGGGGCGGCTCGCGCGTTTTCACAATCTCGGCGGTGAGCTGCTGGTCGTGCATCCTGTTTCCCTGAACGGCGAGGGACGGGAGGTTGACTACCCGGCTCCGTATGGCATCTGGCGGCGCGGTTGGATTGAGGGCGAGGGGCTGAAGCGCACCAGGCAGATCCTGAAGGAGGGCGATTACTCGGCCCAACGCTTCATAGACCTTGTTAACAAGGTATACGACGAAGACTACCCGGACTGGGTTGAGCCGTCCCCGATGACGGCGCGCAACGTTACGGCCCTTCGGAATGCCCTTGCGCTCAACTGGCTCTTGCTCCCTGCAGAGGCCCGCACGGGAAGCGAAGTAGAGGAGGGGGATGAGGAGGGAACGGAGAGGTGGAAGAGCCGTGATGTGCCGCCTCAGGCTACCCTGTACGCGAACTGGTCGCCGTTGCAATCGCAATTCGACGATAGTGGCGATGATGAGCCGCGGACACGCGCGATGTTTACCGAGTTCGGGCTCGAGCATGCTGTGAAGTGCCCGATGTTTGAGTTCAAGCGGGCAGCAGCAAGCGGGCTCTTGCAGAGGGATCGTGACTGCGTGATCTTTGATCTGGGCCGCGGGGACAAACGGACCATCTGGACCGTTCCTCAGAGTTGCTACGATTTTGAACTCGGACTCCACCTGGATCCCGGCAATACGATTCCGGTAACGGAGGAGTTTGACGATGACTGAGCAGCGCCAGAATCTCCCGAACCTTGGCATAGGTGGGCTCGACGTGCACTACTGCGTACTCTGCCCGCGGAAGCTATGGTGGTATACCCACGGGATGGAGCAGGAGCATGTCAGCGGCAGTTCCGGCCAGGAGAATGTATCGCTTGGAACTCTGCTGCATCAGGAGAGCTACCAGGATAAATCGCATTCGGACATTCTGATCGACGGCTTGATCCGCCTGGATTTCACGGATGACGGGAAAGTTCATGAAGTGAAGAAGAGCCCGGGCGGGCGAGAGGCCACCCGGCGCCAGCTCCTCTATTATCTCTATTACTTAAAATACGTGAAGGGTATCGAAACAACCGGCGTGATCGACTATCCCCTGCAGAAGCGGCGGGAGGTTTTGGAGCTCACTCCGGATGCGGAACAGGCTGTCGAGCAGACAATCGAAACCGTGATTTCTGTGCGGGAGGCAAAGTCGCCACCTGTGGTCGACGCGCCCATGCGGCTTTGCGAAAGCTGCGCGTATCAGGAGCTCTGCTGGGGCTGACAGCCGCGCGGATATCTGAGCGCCACTCAACGCCTGACAGACGGGAGGGAATGGGGCATGAAGAACTACTACTTGCTCAACAATGGCCGCTTGCGTCGGCAGGACTTCTCCCTGGTGATCGAGACCCCCGAGGGCCAGAAGAAGCACGTACCGGTTGAAGACGTCGACAGCGTCTACCTCTACGGCGAAGTGGATTTGAACACGAAGGCACTGGTCTTTCTCGCCTCCCGGAAGATACCGCTTCACGTCTTTAATTACTATGGCTTTTACAGCGGCAGCTACTACCCGCGCGAGTATCTGCACTCCGGTTATTTGCTAGTCAACCAGGTGGGCCACTATTCGGACCCTTCGAAGCGCCTGGCCCTAGCGAGTGAGCTGGTTCGGGGGTCGGCACACTCCCTGACCCGCAACGTTGCATACTACTCCAACAGGCGGTCCACCCCGGACCGCGAGCCTGCCGGAGAGATCGAGCCCCTGAGCGATGAGCCGTCACCAGTCGCGACAGATTTTGAAACCGAGGCGGCCGTGGACTCAGGCCTCTCGTTGGCGCCTGATGCAGAGAGCGAGCCGGACCCATTCGAGTCTAGCTTCGACTTCGATACCTCGGGCACCACTCTGGAGTATGTCCGCACAAGTATCGCGACGCTCGCTTCGAATATAGTGAGCATGGGGAGCGTTCCTGAGCTAATGGGGCTCGAGGGCAAGATGCGCGTTCAATACTATCGGGCGTGGCCGCACATTCTCTCCGCCGAGTGGGCATTTGAGAAACGAGTGCGGCGGCCGCCAGATAACGAAGTGAATGCACTGATCTCGTTTGGTAACTCCGTTCTCTATACGGTGTGCCTGTCGGAGCTCTATCGCACGCAGCTCACGCCCACAATCTCCTATCTACACGAGCCTGGGGCACGGCGCTTCTCGCTGGCGCTCGACCTCTCGGAGATCTTCAAGCCACTGATAGTGGACCGGGGGATCTTCCGGCTGCTCAACACAGGACAGCTGAAGTCCGAGCACTTCGAGCGCTCGCTCGACGGCTGCTACCTGAACAAGACGGGCCAGCGACTCTTCCTCGGCGCGCTGGAGGAGCGTATGAACACAACCATTCGGCACCGCAGGTTGGGCCGGCATGTGACGTATCGGCATCTGATTCGGCTGGAGTGTTACAAGCTGATCCGCCACTTGACGGACGTGGAGCCATATCGCGCATTTCGCGCCTGGTGGTGAATACCGCTGCGCGGCACCGGGATGCCGCGGTACCGGGAACGCCCTGGGAGATTCGGATCAGAGGATGCAGATAATCCTTGTCTATGACGTCGGTGAGGAGCGCGTGGGTAAGGTGTGCAAGTATCTTCGTCGGTACTTGCCCCGCATCCAGAACTCTGTGTTTGAAGGACAACTCAGCGTTGCAAAGCTCGCGGCGATGAAGAGCGGGCTGGCAAAGCTGCTGGTTGATAATGACGCCGTGATACTCTGGGTCTTCCAGGATGCGCGCGGCATGGACCGGCAGGTGATGGGCGTGGAGAAACTGCCGGTCAGCAACTTCCTTTAGCGGCAAATCGGAGCGTTCAGACGTCGTCGGCCTCCGGTAATGGTCTGCGCAACACAAGCCCGACGACTCAAATGGATTGACTTGCGCACTCTTCGAGGGTAGAATTGTACCAGGCCTGAGATCGTTCCCACCTATAGGGCCGGCGTGGGCTTGCAGGCCTACATGTGGGCCTCTTATCGGACCATCGTGGAATTGAAACGAG
>JBBRJW010000522.1:0-3408 GCA_038218705.1 Chthonomonadales bacterium
CCGAGATCGCATGGTCGCTATTTGGCGGCGCGCCGCCCGGATGGTCGCGCGTGCATGCGATCTGCGACTGGGTTCATCAGCACATCGAATTTGGATATGAGTACGCACGGCCGACCAAGACCGCTTACGATGTTTTCGAGGAGCAGCGAGGCGTATGCAGAGATTACATGCATTTAGCCCTGACGTTTTGCCGCTGCCTCGGGATACCCGCCCGCTACGCGACCGGTTATCTTGGCGATATCGGCGTTCCGCTTTCAGACAGCCCGATGGATTTCAGCGCATTCTTTGAGGCGTACCTTGATGGAGCGTGGCATGCGTTTGACGCTCGAAACAACACCCGGCGCATAGGCCGTGTGCTCATGGGGCGTGGGCGAGATGCCGCCGATGTTGCGCTGACTACCTCGTTTGGCGAGATGGAACTGGTGGACTTCCGCGTGTGGACGGACGAGGTCGTGATGTCCCAGGCCTCCCTCGCGACTTGAAGGGGTTACCTGAGGTTGGCGCAGGAGTGCCAGCCCGCTTTCGCGTATCTAGGCCCGGCGCCAGATCGGCGCTAGCTGGAGAATGCGGAGGGAACGGCGCGGTGGCAGAGAGCAGACGAACACTGGTTGTCGGGATAGGCGGGGGATCGGCATCTGGAAAGACCACCTTTACGGCCGCCCTTGCGGAGATATTGAGGGGTGGGCAGCATGGGCTCGCCGTCGAGGTCGTGGGGATGGATCGGTACTTCTACCGGGGAGTGCCGCCAGGACCGGTCTTTACGTCGCCATCGAGCGGGGAGACGCTTCCCAACAACAACGTACCCGAAGCAGCGGACAACGCCCGCCTCGTCGCTGACCTCGAACGGCGACTGACGGAGCCAGATCGGCCGGATGTATTAATCATCGAGGGGTTGATGGCGCTGCACGTTGAGGAGGTTCGGAGCCACCTTGATCTCCGGCTGTTTATTGAGCTCGACGCGGACATTCGGGCTCTGCGCCGGCTCCTGCGCGATATGAATGGCGGAAGGGGCTCGGCCGACCCCCTGTGGATCGCCACCTACTACCGCGAGTGCGCGCGCGTGGGCCATGCGGCGTATGTGGAGCCCTCGCGCGAACACGCCGACGTGATCGTTCGGGGCGACTCGGACTTTGCGCGGACTGCTCCGATGATCGCGGACCTGATTCGCGCACGAGCTGGCGACGGCGAGCGGCCATAGCCTCGGCAGCCGTCCTCGGCGAGGAGGGTGGCGACCTCTGGTAGCGTTACGGGCCGTGCCCCCCCCAGGGGGCGGGCCCCGCGAGAGGGCTAACGGTGGCCGGGCGGCCGTGGGGCGGCGAGCGCGTGGGGGGGGGCGGCGGCGAGGGTGCGGTAGGGCGAGGGCGGCGAGGGCGGCGGCGAGCGTATTCCTGTGGGACGAGCAGAACCTGCTGCAGGAGCGGGACCAGGCCGGCGCTCTGGTGGCGCACTACACCGACTTCCCCGGGGAGTGGGGCGGGCTAACGAGCCAGCGGCGCGGGGGAGCGAGCGGCTACTTCGGCTTCGACAGCCAGGCCTCCACGCGGATCCTGGTGAGCGAGGCGGGCGTGGTGACCGACCGGTACGCGTTCACGGGCTTCGGGGAGGAGATCGCCTCTTCCGGCAGCACGCCTAACCCCTACCGGTACGGTGGCGCGTTCGGGTACCGTCGGCAGCAGGCTGGCTGGAGCTACGTGCGAGCGCGCGTGCTTGAGAGCGCGAGCGGCCGCTGGATCAGCCGCGACCCGATCGGCTTCGAGGGCGGGGATTGGAACCTGTACCGGTATGTAGGCAACCAGCCCGTCACCCAATTCGATCCCATGGGCTACCAGGCCGAGCGGGTGCCCGGACCGCCAGTGCCCCTACCGCCCTGGTTAAGACCTGCCCTACCCATTGAGTCGCCGGGCCAGCCGGGATTCTGGAAGTGGATATTCGGGTGCGGGAGTCGCCTGGTGGGCGCGGGCGCTGCCATCGGATTTCTTTGTGCCCAGAAAGCGGCCGGGCCGATCCCAAGGAAGAACCAAACGTGCAAAGACCTTTATCCGACGATCGCCCCACTCGGAAGTGTCTATCAGGAGGAGCTGAGGGCTGGTCAGGCTCATACGGGGCGAAATTGCAATGATGCAATGGCGAGCGCCCTGGCACGCGTGCGGAAGCGGTATCCAAGAGTAGGGCTGAAAACTAAGACGGACCCTGCTTACGACGGACCTTGTAACGGGCAAGGCGGCAAGCCAACGGGAGGCGAACATACCGTGGTAAAGATACCTGGGGGTGATAGTCGCAAGGGCGCGACAATCGTGTGCTGCCCGACATGCCGTGACCTTCCCGAGATCAACTTGGCGGAGCTGGGCTGCACGTGTAAGATCCTCAGTCCGAGCCGGGGGCCATGGAGGGATTAATGGCGAGAAACCCGATCACTCTGGCGCTCAAAAGGGAAAACTTTCGGAGAGCCATTGTCCTCATTCAAAGCGGCCTTAACCTGGACGAGGCGGATGAATACGGACAGACACCGCTCATGATTGCCGCTCGAGAGGACTATGCAGACATCGTGCGTATGCTGCTGGAGCGGGGCGCCGATCGGTTTCTCTGCGACCACTCAGGCGAAAACGCGCTGACCTACGCTCTGGCCGAGGAACGCACCGAGATTGCCGACCTCCTGAAAGTGGCGGGAGTCCCGCTTACTCTGGCGGGAGCGGCCTATGCGGGAGATGCTGAGGCCATCGAGCGAGCCCTGCTCGAGACGCCCGACCGGCAGCCTCCGCGATACACGAAGGAGAACACTCTGTTCTTCGCAACTGAGCGCGGGAACGAGGAGGCTGTCCGCACGCTTATCCGCCTCGGCGCAGATCCACATGCCGAAGATTATATCGGCAACCTTGTCGTTCGGGCCGTGCAGAGTGGCAATCTTGGGTTGCTTGAGTATGTGATCGGCCTTGGACTCGATGTGAACGCACGCACCGCATTTGGGACAGCACTCAACTGTGCGGCCAACTGCGACGACGTAGAGGCGGCCCAGATACTTCTGGCGCATGGAGCCTATGTTGACGCCGAGGAGGAGCTAGGGGTCACGCCGCTCATCACAGCGGTTCAGCGCAGGTGCAAACAGCTGGCGGAGGTACTGCTCGAAGCAGGTGCCGACCCGCTACATGCCGACCACGACGGGATTACAGCACTGGGCTATGCGCGACGAGGTACGTGCCGGGATCAGCCCAAGCTACTCATGCAAACTCGTCGATAACGGCCAATCCGACCTCTAAGCAGCGGGCCAGGAGACCAGCCTTGCCGACCAGACGGGCACGACCCGCTTCGCCTACGACCAGGGCGGCCGGCAAGTGGAGGTCGTGAGCCCGAGCGCGCTGACCCTCGCCGCGCGGTAGCGGCTGGAGCAGGAGAATTGCGCGCTGTTCGCGT
>JBBRJW010000523.1:0-3408 GCA_038218705.1 Chthonomonadales bacterium
CCTGCTCCCGCAGACCACCCACGCTCCTGCCTACGCCGAGTCCACCACCGTAATTCCGTGCCTCCGTGATAGCCAGTAGGCGAAAAGCCACGCTCCCCCATCCTCCTCGACCGCCCCGTTCGCACCGCCATCCAGAGCGTATGGGTTTCGGTTCCATCGGGCCACCCGGCGCTCGCGCGCGCTCAGCGGTACGACCCCCTGCAGCTCGCCAAATCGTCCTGGCTGCTGAGCCACCCGCACGTCCTCCCGCGCACTGTTGACCATGGTCCAGTCCCGGAGGTCCCACGGGGCCTCCTCCAGGGCTCGTATGGCCGCTTCGGCGTCGCACGGCTCGCCTGTCACGGCTCCGTATACGAAATTGTGGAGGGGCGATCCCTGGGGCCGCAGAATCTCCCAGCTTCTGCGCAGACCGGACCGGTAGAGGGAACGCAGCGCTGGCTCAGGCTCGAGGCTCAACAGCAAGTAGTAGCTCAAGGAAGCGAGCTGGTCGTCCGAGTGGTTGTCGTCGGCCTCGGGCGGCAGCACCTTCTGGCGGATGGTGTTCAGCGCGTATCCGTGGCGCTCGATCAGATCACAATAGGCGGCCTCGAACCGGCTCTCGCCACAGAGCGCAATGGCGACCCGAAGATGCGATAGGATCTCCAGCGAGTTAAGGCCCCTGTCTGCAGCCCACCTGGGATCTCCGTTGAGAAGATCAGGATTCCACACTCCCCACGAGGTCCGCCGCCCCTCGGCATCGACAAGCATGTTCCCGTTGTCGAGTATGTGCGAAGTAACGGCCCGGCAGGTCTCGGAGACGCGCTCCCGCTCCTCGTGATCGGCCACGAGCTCGTGGAAGAGATACCACGCGAGATAGTGCCCGACAATTTCATCCGAGGAGGTGTCCGTAAGGTACTCCGCTCCAGCCATCGTCGGGGAAGTGCGCCAATTGGCTGCTGGCTCTGCGCGCACTACCCGTTCACCGGCCCGCACCATCGCCCTCGCCGGATACCCCGGAAGCCCGGTTACCCGGCAAAGGTCGAGAAGCGCTGCCATCGACTGACGCGCCAGCCCTCGCGCGGCCGGGTCCCCGGTGGCCGCATAGCGCAGGCATTGGGCCGCGATGTAGAGCGAAGTCCAGAGTCCGTCGTTTTCGTTTGCTTCATAAACGAATTGGCCATTAGGGTCAGGGGGCTCCATTCGACACGGGGCGATGAAGCCTCCTCTGTTATGCCGCTCCTGCGTAATCCTGTCGTAATGGGCACACTTCTGCTCAAGGGTCATCGGACACCCCGCTACCCGGATGGCGCCACCCGGGGTCTCGACCCGCGGCGACGACTCCCCGTCGTCACCAAGCGCTGTCACCCGGTTATCTGGAAGCCACCGCTGCCCCGCATACCACCGGAACTCACCGTTCCGCAGGCAGGCCAGGCCCTGCCCGGTCCCCACCCAAAGCGCCCCATCGCTCGCCGCGAAGAGCGAAGTCACGTCAGTACACGGCAGACCATCTGCTCCGTCAAACAGCATGCGATGGCAGCCACTTACGAGCACGAGCCCCCGGTCTGTTCCTACCCAGAACGCGCCGTTTGACGCCAGCGCGATCGCCGTAACAGAAGGCCACTCCCCGTTCGAACGCTGTTTCCTTACGGGAAGATCGATCCGTTGAACTCCCCCGCTTATGTAACGAAAGAGGCCCGCGCTCGTTCCCAGGATCGTGCTCTCGCCGGAAGCGAGGCGGCACGTGACCACGACGTCGGGTCCCGCGATGGCCCTTAAGGAGTGTTCGACGGCTGCGCAATCCTCGAGCGGCGTGGTCGGCCGAACATTTCCGCCGGGTGGGATGTCTATACCATTGAGCGGAGCGGAGCGCTCCTGAACGAATGGCCGGGTCAATACGGCGAGGCGATTTACCGACGTAACCTGCATTCTCACTCTTCTCTCCGTGCGACGGGGCCATGGCTGCGATCGACAGGACGCGGCGCATCCGTACCACGTCGGCGCAGGGTTTGGCCTCCGGGACGTCGTAACAATTGCGGTGTTGGTGCAACCTCCGGGCTTCTCAGCCCGTCAAACAATTAAGAGTTCGCCGCCGGGCGAGCGCTCATGGTCATCGAAGCAGGCCGTTTCTGGTTGATCGTATGGAATAACCTACCGGGCACAACGCCCGCCCGCACCAATTCCGGCGCAGAGATCGCGGGTCGGGGCGGGCATCGAATGGGGACGCGCTCGAACCTATGACGAAAGCACACGCTACCACTGCGAAATCGTCCGCGGAGTCCACCGATGATGGTCGGGGGCTCGACGCGGCGTCGTGCCTCCATCGGCTGACGCGCCAGCGGCTCCTTACTGCCGAGGAAGAGCGCGATCTCTCAACGCGCGCTCGAACCGGCGATGGCCAGGCCAGAGACAGGCTCGTCGAGGCGAATATGCGCCTCGTCATCAATATCGCGAAGAACTACCAGAACCCGCTTGTGCAGTTCGAAGATCTCGTCCAGGAGGGCGCCATCGGCCTGATGACGGCTACCGAGCGGTACGATCCTGCCCGTGGCTACCGGTTCAGCACCTACGCCACGCACTGGATCCGACAGGCTATCAGCCGGGCCATCGATAACAAGGCCAAATCCATTCGAATTCCCGCCCATGTGTCGGAGACGCTCCGCAAAGTAGAGAAGATGCGCTCGTGGTTCATCCGCGAGTATGGCGAGGAGCCCACAATCGAACAGATTGCGATGCAGATGGGCCTCTCGCCCAAGAAGATCAATACCCTTCTTCAGGCGGGCCAGGAGCCAGTTTCGCTCGACATGCTGGTGGGCGACGACGAGAATACCACGCTCGCCTCCCTGATTAATGATCGGACGGCTGCTAATCCGCAGCAGGCCCTTCTCGGCGCGGAGATGCAGCAGCAGCTCCACGACTTGCTGCTGGTGCTCAACCCCCGCGAAAGGGAGATCATGCTCCGCCGGCTGGGTTTCGAGGATGAGTCGACGCAGGTGCTCCAGGAGATCGGCGAAACGCTCCATATATCCCGTGAGCGCGTTCGCCAGATCGAGCTGCAGGCACTTCGCAAACTGAAATACGCGGCAAAACGGCGGAACCTCTCCGGCTACATCTCGGACTGACGGCACGCGCCGCCTGCCACTGCTCTTCCCGTAATCGGGCACGCGGGCCCACCGCATGCCCGATTACGGATCCTCACTTCTCGTCCTTTCGCTCCTGCCTCTCGCGCGCACGCCGCTTTGCAGCCATCAATCGCGCCATAGCGTCCGGTTCGTCGGCCTCTGGCGGCTGAATTCCGTCTGGCAGAGGTTCGCGTACTCGCGCCTCCGCCGATGGGGGCGCAGCGGGGGCCCGGGCGCTCGTTCCAGCCGGTGCGGCGGGTGGAGGCAGCGAAACGGCGGCTCTCTGTTCCGCTGCCCTATCTGCAGGCTG
>JBBRJW010000524.1:0-3402 GCA_038218705.1 Chthonomonadales bacterium
TTCCTGATGGCCTGGTGCTTCCATCGCACCCTGCTCAAGGGGGTCTCGCCCACTTTCCTGATGGAGCTGCCCCCTTATCGACTGCCGAGCCTGCGTACCGCCCTCTTCCAGATGGCCGAGCGGGCATGGTTATTCTTGCAGCGTGCGGGCACGGTTATTCTGGCGGTCTCGGTGGTGCTCTGGTTCCTGAGCTCCTATCCAAAGCATCCTGATATGAGCAAGGCGGACCAGCGGGAGCACTCGTTTGTAGGGGTGATGGGGCATGCGCTGGAGCCCGCAATCGCCCCGCTGGGCTTCGACTGGAAGATGGGGATCGGCATTGTCTCCTCATTTATCGCGCGCGAGGTCTTTGTGACCGCGATGGGAACCGTATACAACGTGGACGCAGAGCAGTCCGGCGGCCGAATCGACCTGCGCCAGAAGATGCGCGATGACATCGATCCCCGTACGGGCAAGCACGTCTTTACACCGCTCGTGGCCGTCTGCTTGATGGTCTACTACGTACTCGCAATGCAGTGCCTCTCCACCACGGCCGTGGTGCGCCGGGAGACTGGCGGATGGAAGTGGCCGTTGTTCCAGATTGCTTACATGTCGGCGCTGGCCTGGGTGGTAACCTTCGCAATCTACCATGTCGGTCAGTGGCTTGGCGCCGCTTAGAGGGGAGGAGCGCAGTACCGATGTCCCTGCAGACAGCCATTACCTACCTGATCGTCAGCCTCGCCGGCATGTACCTGCTGCGCATGCTCCTCCTGGGGGTTCGTGCCTTCCTCTCCAAGCACGAGGGAGGGTGCGCCACCGGCTGCGGCAAGTGCGCGTTTGGCCCGCTTGAGAAAAAGGGTGCGCGCTCCTCTCGCTCTGTCATCCCGACGGGCGACATTCGGCCCATGGTGGGCCAGTCATCGCCCACTGTGCGCGGCGACGATTCCCGAGCCGGAGCGGGCAGGGACTAGCGCTTTCCGTGCGGATGCGCCGGGGAGCCCCACATGTCGGATGAGTCGCCCCGCAAATATGGCGCAGTTGGCCGCGTATGGGTGGACACTCTTCTGCTCGCTCTCCTATTCATCGGGATCGGAGCCTGGCTCTCCCGGTACCACGCCTTCTGGAGCCCGGACTGCGGCGCGCGCTTCTGGATGACCCGCAGCGCTCTCGACGGCGGGAGCGGCGTCTGGCTCGATTACCCGTTCGCGGCGGCCGACCCCTCTGCACGCTTTCACCCGCTCGGAAACTACATAGTACAACTGCCGGCCGGCCTCACCACCGTCTATCCGGCCTTCTTCCCCTGGCTTTCGGGGCTGCTCTTCCGCCGGTTCGGCTGGATCGGACTCTGCCTCATTCCCGCGTGCGCAGGCGCATGCGCCATTTCCGTAATCTGCGCCGCTGCGCGCCGAGCCGGACTATATGCGCAGCGCTGGCTTCCAATCGTCCTCGCGCTCGCGACTCCCATCGTCATCTACTCATCAGTCTACTGGGACCACACGCTCCAGATGCTCGCCGCCGCGCTGGGGACCTATGGGCTGGTTCGGGCTTGCAGCGAGCGGAGCAGCAGTTGGGCCGTGTTTGCCGGCATGTCGCTCGGCTTCGGGCTCTTCGTCCACGAGCTCGTGATAATGCTCTGGGCAGCGCTGTTGCTCGGCGGTCTCCCGCTCCTCCGCACACGGGGCTCCAGTCGGCTGCTCGGTGGTTTCTTCGCGGGCGCTCTGCCGCCGATCTCCATGTGGCTTCTGTTCAATCGGGCACTCTACGGCATTTCCCGCGGTCCACATACCGTAGGTCCGAACGACATTACCCGCCCCGAACACTTTCACCAGGCGCTGGATCCCGGCGGTCTACTGGTACGCGCGGTCTCGGCCCTTGCCGGCGAGCCAGGGCAGAGTGCGTGGGCCTGGGCGCTCTTCGGCCTGCTTCTGGTCTGTGGGCTGCTGGCACTGAGCCGTCGCGCGCCGGTTTACTTCGTGGCAGCGCTCTGGTGCGCTGCTGGCGTCTCCACCCTGGCGCTGGCCGGTGGCTCCCGCTGGCTCACCGGGCTCATTGGAGCGATTCCCCTGCTGCTTCTCGCCCTGACCCCTGTCTGCCCGCACGGTGACGCTGAGCGAGAGTCTCCCGCGAGTGCGTGGATGGCGCGTGGATGCGGCTGGTTCTTGCTGATGGTGCTATTGACAGGAAATGATCCGGGGATGAACTGGGGCGCGCGGTTTCTCTTGACGGCGCTTCCGCCGCTGGCGCTGCTTACCCTGGCGGGCTGGCGCAGACTGAGGGATCTTGACCGAAGCAGCAGAACAAGCCTGAATATCGGGGCGGGGGTATTACTGGGAGCCAGTCTGGTATCACAGATGTGCGGTCTGGCATTCGTGCGCTTCGACCTGAGCGTGAGCCGAGATATCATTGCGGCCGTGGAGCGCGTGCCAGAGCCGGTGATCATAACGGACACGTTCTGGCTCGGTGCGGAGTGTGCTCCCTCCCCGGCCCGTTCTCATCTTCTGTTGGTCCCGCCCAGCCCGGACAGCGCGGCGGATGCAGCTCGAATGCTGGCAGCCCTCGGCTCACCGGACTTCGCGTATTGCGGCTCTCTGAACACGCTTCGTGAGATAACCCTACAGGCGGGCGCAATGCCCACGCCCTATGCCGTGAGGTCCTCCGCGGATGCGCCCGCGGGACTCGTTGTGGTGCGGTTCCGCCGGAGGCTGCCGGGAGAAGGCGGCACGTTCCGGGGCCCTACCGGTAGCCCGCAGCCTTCAGCCCGTAGTAGGCGATCGCCGCGACCAGACCCGCAGCCGGCAGAGTGAGCACCCATGCCATCACCATTGACTGCGCCACGCCCCACCGCACGGCCGAGAGCCTGCGGGATGCGCCCACCCCGAAGATAGACCCCGAGATGACGTGCGTGGTGCTGAGAAGTATCCCAAAGTGGCTCGCAACAAAGATGACAAGGCTCGCGGCGGTCTCGGCCGCGAAGCCGTGGACCGGCTCCAGCCGGATAATGCGATGGCCCATCGTCTTGATGATCCGCCATCCGCCCGATGAGGTTCCAATTGCCATCGCCAGAGCGCAGGCGACAACTACCCAGAGGGGAATCGCAGGCCCCTTTGCCCCCCCGGCGCTGATCACCCCCTGACTCACCAGAGCCATCGTGATGATGCCCATGCTCTTCTGCGCGTCGTTCGAGCCGTGGCTGAAGGCCATCGCGGCGGCCGAAACGATCTGGAGGCGTCGAAAAGTGTGGCCGATCCAGCCCGGATTCGAGCGCGCCAGCCCGACGTAGATCGCAGACATAATCAGCAGGGCGATCCCAAATCCAACCAGCGGAGAGAGGAAGAGCGGGATGAGCACCTTTTCGAGGAGGCCCTTCCAAACCAGCATTTTTGTCCCGCCTGCCACGATCGCCGCCCCACAGAGCCCGCCAAC
>JBBRJW010000525.1:0-3396 GCA_038218705.1 Chthonomonadales bacterium
CATGAGGAAGAGAAGGGCGCCTCCCGCAGGAAGTTTCTGGAGGTTGCCGGAGGCACGGCGTTGCTCGGCGGCCTCTACGGTCTCACCTGGTTCCGCAACGAAGAATTCGCCACGCCGAAAGGCATCCGCGCCCCCGCCAAGGCCACATCTACTACGCCCGACATCGTCTGCGTGGAGGGTAACCTGGAGTCTTACGGCGACATCACGGAGCGGGCGATCAACGAGCTGGGCGGGATCGAGAAGTTCGTCATGCGCGGCGACAAGGTGGTAATTACGCCGAACATGGGCTGGATGCGCACGCCCGAGCAGGCTGCCGCCACCCACCCCGACGTGCTGCGCCGACTGGTGCAGCTCTGCGAGCGCGCCGGGGCCTCCCGCATCACCTGCATCGACTACACGCTCGACGACTGGAAGCTCGCCTTCGAGATCTGCGGCGCAAACGGCGCGGTGCGCGGCACGAAGGCGACGCTCCTCTCGCCCACCGACGTCGGCATGTACAAGGCGGTCAATATCCCTGGCGCGGTGCCGAAGGTGGTTCAGGACGGAACTCCCGGCGGTAAGCCCTACGATCCGCGGCACCACTTCAACCAGATCGACCAGCATATCCCGCGCGACATCATCGAGGCGGACTGCTTCATTGTCAATCCCGTGGTCAAGGATCACGAAGCAGCCGTTATCACCGTGGCAATGAAAAAGCTGATGGGCTGCATCTGGAACCGCAAGGACTACCATCGGTACGGCCTCCACGATTGTATTGCGGAGCTCAACTGCTTTATAAAGCCCACGCTCATCGTTACCGACGCCACCCGCGCGCTTCAGACTCGCGGCCCCAAGGGGCCGGGCGAGGTCACCACGCCGCACAAGGTGCTCGCCGGCATCGATCCGGTGGCGCTCGATTCCTATGCCTGCCAGTTCCTCACCGTGAAGGGGATCACCCCGGATCAGGTGAATCATCTAGTACTTGCCAACACCCTGGGCCGTGGGCAGATCGACACGAGCCAGCTTAACATCAAGGAGATCGCAGGCGCGCGCGGCTAATCCGCGCGCAGCCGGTCTCCTTCGGGAGCAGTATCACCATGGCGGATGTACCGCAGCAATTTCCGGGTTCACTGGGTGGGTGCGGCTGTGGAAGCGGTGCGAAGCGCACCCGCGCAGAGGCTGGCGCCAATCTGGTTCGCCCTGGCGAGATCGGCCTGGTCGGCAAGAACGTGGTAAAGCGTGTCGATGCTCCCGCAGAGGGCTCCGCGGCCGTGGTGTCGCCGAGCAGCGGCGGCGCGGCGGCCGCCAAGTTCTCCGTAGAGCAGAAGAAACGCATGAAGGAAGCGCCCGGCAACCCGGCGTCGCATCGCATTGTCGCGATTCGCCGGGCGGTGCAGCTCGTCTGTTTTGCCCTCTTCGTGCTCTTCTTCTTCTTGACAACGGCCACGAGCCACCAGCTCGCCGGAGTCCCGAAGAACCTCTTTATGGAGCTCGACTTCCTCAACACGCTGAAGAACTCGATCGCTTCCCACCATGTTCCGGTCTATGTGCTTGGTCCCAGCATCTTCATACTGCTGCTCACCCTCTGGGGCGGACGAATCTTCTGCGGCTGGATCTGCCCGCTTGGAACTGCGATCGACATTGGCGACAGGCTGCTCTTCCGCAAGGGCCGCATCTTCTACAGCAAGAAGCGCAGCGATACGCGCCGCTTTCGGAACTGGAAGTACATCTACCTGCTGGCTGGTCTCGGGGCCATTGTCTTCGGCGTAGACATCCTCACGTTCGGCGACCCGATCTCGCTCATTACTCGCACCTTCACATTCTGTATTGAACAGCCATTCGCCTATCTCTGGAACGGCATCCTCTCGGCAGTCGATTTCGTCGGCGCGGGGCACCTGCTCTACAATATGGGCGTCAACCTCGATCGCGCCTCCATGCCCGACCGCCAGTACTGGAACGGCCTGCCGGTTCTGATCATGTTCCTGGGCGTCATCGGTCTCTCCGGATATCAGGAGCGCTTCTGGTGCCGCAACCTCTGTCCTTACGGCGGGCTTCTCGCGCTCGTGTCGCGCGTCTCCTGGCTCCGCCACTACATCAAGATGGATGGCTGCATCCACTGTAAGAAGTGCGAACTCCAGTCTCGCATGGGCTGCTACGACAACCTCGACAAGCGTGCGCCCGCCGACGAGATGCACAGCATCTCCGAGTGCATCCAGTGCTTCCGCTGCGAGACGATCTGCCCCACCGATGTTATCCAGATCCAGGCGAGGGTGCCGGCAGGCATCAAGGAGGCCCTCGGCATGGCGCAGAAGGGCACGGCCCCCCGGCCGGAGCCACAGACAGCCATCGATCTTGGCCGCCGTCGAGTAGTAGGCGCAGTCGGCGCGGGGCTCCTCTGGGGCACTGCCGTGAAGGCGAACGCAGGCGAGTATCAGGGCAAGATGCGCCGGTACCACCATAACAACCGCTCCATGCGCCCGCCAGGCGCACTCGAAGAGAGCGCCTTCCTCGGCGCATGCACCCGCTGCGCAGAGTGCATGAAGGTATGCCCGACGAACGCACTCCAGCCCGCAACGCTTGAGACCGGCCTGCAGGGGATCTGGACGCCGATTCTGGTGCCCTCGGTTGGCCCCTGCGCCGAGAAGTGCACCTCCTGCGGCGATGTCTGCCCGACCGGGGCAATCCGTCCCTTCACCTGGCAGGATAAGCGCTACAAAATCAAAATGGGGCTGGCAAACGTTAACCGGTCCACCTGCGTAGCCTACAACGGGGGCCGTGATTGTATTGTTTGCGCCGAAGTCTGCCCCTACTCTGCTGTGGTGTTTAAGGATACGTGGGATGATACGCTGCCGAAGGACCCTGCACTTCCGCTGACAGCCAAACTGGCGAGCGGCGAATCGAATCGCGGCCGCATGAAGCGCGTCCCCACGGTCGACGAGAAGACCTGCACTGGCTGCGGCCTGTGCGAGTATCACTGTCCCGTCCTCCCGGACCACTCCATCGTGGTCTACACATTCCAGGAGGACCGGGATTACCAGGAGCCGCATGAGCGTCCTCTGGACGGCTTCTTCCGTGGTGACTGGGAGGAGCGCAAGCTGGCGGGTAAGGATCAGGCCTATGCAGTAACGAAGGACCAGATTGACCAGCATATCGCGCTGCAGGGACCACAGGGTGGAGGCTCCGCAAACGGAGGCGGGTATAACCCGAACCCCAACCCATAGTTAGCCCCTGGCAAGCACACACCCGTCCATTTTGGCGAGAAGTGCGAGGGCTTAAATGCCGACCCTACGTTTGTATGTTGAGGAGATCGAAGGCGAGTGGGTAGGATGGATTGAGAACTGCCCGGGTGCTTTTAGCATAGGCGAGAGCTATGCCGAAGTGGTCGCTTCCGCGCCCTCGGCCCTGATTGACCATATC
>JBBRJW010000526.1:0-3392 GCA_038218705.1 Chthonomonadales bacterium
GGATCAGAGCGCCTCTTACTTGTGGCGCTTCTTGGGAGCGATTCGCTTTACGGATTTCACGGCCGCCGGGCGGACCGTCGCGGTGGTCTCATCGGCATGCGCGCCCAGCAGCTGCGTGGTGGTCACGGCCTGGAGGACAACGGCCTTGTCCTTCATGCCCTCTGTCGCCATACCGGTGCTGAGACCGGATACCATTCCCGAGCCACCTCGCGAAGCCATCATCTCGCGGATTGTCAGGGCCTTGCGTGGAGCTGCCGCCTGAGTGCGAGTGCGTCCGCCGCCGCCTGACCCCGGGTATCCACCGCTGCCAGAGCCTCCGCCGCTGCCCGGATAGCCACCCGAGGCGGATGATCCGCTGGACCCGGGATAACCACCGGAGCGACCGCCCGCTGCTCCGCCTGAACCCGGATAACCGCCTGGCATGCCAGGAGTCATCGGGTAGCCTGCGAGTCCACCAGATCCAGGGGACCCGCTAGAGCCAGGATAACCACCGGAGCCCGGGAATCCACCGGCCGCACCGGAAGCCGCTTCCGACGGGTCGAGGATCGCAGTAGTACGGCCCTTTACGGTGAGCGTCCGGGTCGTCTTAATGAGCTTGCCGGAGTTGTAGGCCACGTAGATATCGCGCTCGAAGATCACCGTCGGCGACGTCACGTTGATCGGGCCAAACTGGATCGCCTTGGAGTTAGGCGGGGTGCCCGAATAGGTCTGATGGATACGAGCGGTAGGATATCCGCTCTCCCACTCGAGATCCTCCAGCTTGTTGCGCAGCGTAACTCGCGGCTGCAGGGCTGGCGGAAGCCCGGGGATATCGAGGCGCTGTCGCTCGGTCGTCCAGGTGGCTCCAATCTCCTCGCGGCCCGTCGGGAGCTCGGGGAGCTCAAGCGTGTTATTCACCGGGAGGCCAACCTGCATGAACTCTGCCAGGCCCGCGGCCGTGCCCGTCTCGTAGAAGACGTTGCCCTGAGGTGAGAGCTCCTGGTACATGGAGTTGGAGAGCTGGCCCGGATCGAGGGTGACTTCCTGACCCGACTGGAGGATGGCGAGCTCCGTTAGCTTGTTGCGTACGAGCGAGACGTCGACACCGCGGTCCGAGTCGAACCGAACGTCCTGCACATCGAACCGCAGCTTGCTGCGAACCGAGGCCAGGATCTGATCGCCGGTCGACTTGCCCATTTCGGAGACGCCGCCAACGATGAGGGACTTGCCCAGCCGCTCGTAGTCGAGCTCGTCTCCCTCACGATTCTTGTAACGGAGGAGCAGCGAGGAGGGGCCATCCGTGATCTTGTTGGCAACCGTGAGGCGAACCTCGCTGCTGCCCTTCTGGTTCACGGCGACGCCACTGCCGCTGGCTGGCTCATAGAGCACTGCGCGCACGCTGTGCTCGCCGTCCGAAACCTTGTTGGCCTTGGTATCCCACGCAAACGTGAACGGCTTGCTCGCATCGTCATCAGGATCGGGAGCGAGAGCAAGCTCAAATTTGTTGTCGAGGTAGATAGCGACAAAACCACCCCTGCCGATGCTGGCGCGGGGGATCTCGACCCTCACGTTCTCGCGCACGGTAGATCCGTCCTGCGGCCGCCGGATCGTGAACGGCGCCTGCCCGCTCTGAGAGTGGACGGCCATAAGGCTGCCAACGAGAAGTGCGGTGACCGCACTCAATCGCATGGCGTTACGGATGGACATTGGGGGACCCCCTTCAGGAATAAGGACACTAGCTGCAGTTTATCACAGTCCACAGATAAAGTCAACGGGATGCAAGGGCTCTCTGACCGTCCGCTTTTGCCTTGACAGTCTGACAGCCTATGCGCTACTATTTTCGTCGGGCTCGGGGCTCAAATGGTTCATCTGTCCCCCTGCTTTTCCGCACTTGTGTCTATCCGCCAGGCAAAGCTGCCGGCGATCACAGGAGGTAGTATGGAGTATCGTGAGCTGACCGGAACTGGCCTAAAGGTTTCCGCGGTCGGGTTCGGAGTGTGGACCGTCTCCACAACGATGTGGGGCGTTACCGACCATGAGGTCCGGCTGGGCCTGCTGCGCCGCGCTCTCGAGCTCGGGATCACCTTTTATGATACGGCGGATGTCTACGGCGATGGCACCGGCGAGACCATACTCGCGGAGGCGTTTGAGCGCCGCCGCGACGACATCGTGATCGCCACGAAGTTCGGCTACGATTTCTACTCCCACCCGGGCAACCAGCCAGGGCAGCGAGAGCGGCCGCACGATTGGAGTCCGGCCTACCTGCGCAAGGCGTGCGAGGAGAGCCTGCGAAGGCTCGGCACGGACAGGATCGATCTCTACCAACTCCATAACTGCCGCCTCGACGCGATCCGCCGGGACGACCTCTTTGCGGAGCTAGAGTCCCTGAAGGCCGAGGGCAAGATCGTGGCGTACGGGGCGGCGCTGGGGCCAGCGCTGAAGGCCGACCGACAGATTGAAGAGGGAATTGCCTGCGTTCGCGAGCGGCGCATGCCAGTCCAGATCATCTATAACCTGCTGGAGCAGGTGCTTGGCGAAGCGATCTGTCCGGTCGCGCGAGAAGAGGGCGTACCCGTGCTCGTGCGCGTGCCCCATGCATCGGGCATTCTGGAGGGAACCTACACCGAGGAGACTACCTTCGGCGCGGCGGACCACCGGAGCCACCGACTTACCACCGACGAGATGCGGAAGCAGTGGCTGGTCGATGGCATTCAGAAAGTGGAGAGGCTGCGCCCGTTCGCGGAGCCTGCCGGTCGGACCCTCGGACAGATGGCCATCCAGTTCATCCTGAGCGAGCCGTCGATTCCCGCACTCTTCCCGAATATCTATGATGAAAAGCAGCTGGTGGAGTTTGCGGGCGCTGCGGACACGCCTCCATTCACGCCTGTTGAGGTCCGGGATGTTCAGGAGCTCTATCGGCGAAACTTCGATGTAGAGGGCGCGGTGGCGCGCTGCTAACGCACAGAACAAGTGTCAGCGGACGCCGGCAGAAATGGACGTTCGCCGGGGCTCGAGAGCGTGTAACAAAGAGGTGAGAGTGAGGTCTAAATAGGTTGTGAGCGGGCCCCGTGCCAACGCGCTCTTCGCGCATTTGCGAGGAGAAGCCGCCGCTCCCATCGGAAGGCAATCTTGAGATCCTATCCTATTACTCGTCGATGGCAGACGCGCCCGCTGGCGCTCAGCGTACTGTTCGCCTGTCTGCTGCTCATTGGTGTCTCGACCGGCCGGCGCGTCGCGCAGGCGGCTGAGAAGCGCATGGGCGAGGATCTGCCGGTGGTGATCTCCGGTGGAGCCGACCGCGCCATTAAGAAGTGGGACGGCTCCGGGAAGCTCGACAGCACGCTCGCCACCCTCGATGATGTGGTGAATGGCCTGCTTCTCTGTCCGGCGGACGCGCCCAGCGCTCTGCTCGC
>JBBRJW010000527.1:0-3392 GCA_038218705.1 Chthonomonadales bacterium
CACTTCCTGGTGGGCTACAAAGCCGGGGAGTCGAACGCTGTGGACCGGAATATCAAACGTGCCCTCCTCGCGCGCCCCGCGCGCCCCGTGGGCCTTCTCCATCGTGTTTTCCGGCATGGCGACGGCGGACGCGCCTGCTGCCCTGCGCGCCTCGCCGATGAGGCGAGCGGTCAGCATGGCGGTGCCGGAGGGCGAGTCGAGCTTCTTCTCATGATGGAGCTCGATGATCTCGACGTCCGGCATGTACTTTGCGGCCTGCGCGGCAAACTGCATCATGAGGACGGCTCCGATGGCGAAGTTCGGCGCAACCAGCGCGCCAATACCCTTCTTTGCGGCGAGGTCGCCTATCTCGGCGAGGTCGGCCTGGCTTAAGCCGGTTGTGCCGACGATAGGGATCACGCCTAGGGCGAGCGCCGTCCGGAGATTGGCCATCACGCCGGCGGGAAGCGTGAAATCGACCAGAACATCTGCATGCGCGTCCTTGAGTGCACTGCCGAGGTCGGACTCGATCAGCACGCCGCCCGATGGAAGTCCGGCAAGCGCCGAGGCGTCCTCGCCCTCGTGCAGCCTGTCAATGGCGGCTGCCAGCTCGAGGCCCTCGGCCTCGATAACCGCGCGCACGACCTCGCGGCCCATGCGGCCCGCAGCGCCCGAAACTGCCACACGGATGGAGCTGGACACGGCCTTTACTTTCCTTTCGTTCGTAACCTCTGTCACTGCTATTCTGTCGCTCGCCCAGCGAATGGCCCGATTGCGGCCAGCGTAAGCGCATCCTGATTGAGAACACGCGACGCGACCTGCGAGATAGAGTGCGCGGAGACCGCCTCGTATTCGAAGAGCACCTCGGTGAGCGGCACTACGCGGTCGTAACCGAGGACCGCTTCGCCGTAGCGGCTCATTCGCGAGCTCATACTCTCAAGCCCGAGAACGAGTGCGCCGCGCACCTGGGTCTTCGCCTTGGCGAGCTCTTCGTCGCCCAGGCCGTCACGCGAGACACGCTCGAACTCGGTCCGGGTCAGCTCCAGCACCTGTTCGAAGTTCTCGGGGCTTGTTCCGCCGTAGACGCAGAAGTATCCGCCATCCTGATAGGTGCGTCCATAACTTCCAATCGCATAGGCGAGTCCCCGTTTCTCCCTTACCTCTTGAAACAGGCGGGAGCTCATGTTGCCGCCGAGAACATTGTTCAGGATAGAGAGGGAATAGCGCTCGCGGTCGAGCTTGCCGTAGGCCGCCGTGCCGAGGACGAAGTGGACCTGTTCGATATCGCGCTTTGGCTTCTGAAGACTCTTTCCGGAGGGTTTCGGGAAGGGAGCGCCGGGCGTCACGGCCGAGCCCGCCATGTCGCCCAGTGCGCGCTCTACCTCAGCGACCAGCTCCTCATGCCGGATGTTGCCCGCTGCGGAGATGACAATTCGATCGGGTCGGTACATCGATTCCAGAAAGTCGACAACTGTTTCGCGACTGAGCTTCGCTACAGACTTCGCTGTCCCGATGATCGGCCGACCCACGGGATGTTTCGCCCAGAGCGTCTCCTCGAAGAGGTCGTGCACCTTGTCCTCGGGAGTATCGTCGATCATCTTGATCTCTTCGAGTACAACTCCCTTTTCGCGCTCGATCTCGGCGGTATCGAGGAGCGATCCGCGAAGCATGTCGGTGAGCACGTCGATGGCAAGTCCCATGTGCTCGGCCAGCACCCGTGCCTGGTAGACCGTGGTCTCCTTGTCCGTGAATGCATTCAGGTGGCCGCCTCGGGACTCAATCTCGTCGGCTATCTGGCGGGCGTCCCGGCGGGCGGTTCCCTTGAACAACATGTGCTCGATGAAGTGGCAGATCCCGCCGACCTTGCTGGGCTCGTGGCGAGAGCCGATGCCGACAAACAGCCCGATGGAGACGGACTGCACGTGCGTTACGCATTCGGAAACGATCCGGATGCCATTGGGGAGGCGAGTGATCTGTACGCTGCCTTCAGAAGTCTGATTAGTCATAACCGATAGTGTACCTCAAGGGCGGGGCCCGAACCGGGCGCGAAATGGCGCGGCGCCGCACTGGAGCCGACGGACCCTTTCGGCCTACAATTTGGCTGTCTTGAAGGAGAGCCGTGGGCCGCGATCCGGGGCTTGCGCCCGCAGGGTGTGCTGGTGAACCCCGCCAGCGTGCTACAGGGCGCGGGCAATCGCCTCGGAGCACCGGAATGCGAGGGCCATCACGGTGAGAACCGGGTTGAAGCCTCCGTTTGTCACATGGAGCGACGCATCCACCACGTAGAGATTATCGTGTGAGTGCACCCTCCCGTAAGGGTCGGTTACGCTGACTCGCGGGTCGAGCCCCATCCGTGCCGTGCCCGCCTGGTGCTGACCGGCGCTGAGCCCGAGGCCAGAAGGATAGCTCCAGACGCGCGCAGCGCCGCTCGCCTTCAGCCACTCCTCGGCCCTCGCACGCATGTACTCGGCGGTTCGCACGGTCTCAGGATGCGTGGTGCCAGAGAGGTGAGCTGCCGGAATCCCAAATCGGTCCCTTACGGTCCATGCGACGGTGACACGACACTCGGGATTCGGAATGTCCTGAACGGGGCCGATGACATGAAGCGTACGGCGATAGTTCTCGCGCATCCAACGCTTGTTCGCGATGCCCCATCGCGGTATATCGGGTGGGAGCGCCTGCTTCCAGAAGATGATCGGGAGCTTGATGAACTCGTTCGCCAGCATACCACCGCCGACGATCCCGTCGTTGCCGTGGTTGAACTGAGTGGTGGCGAAGGAGACGCCGGGACCAACGCCGTCGTATACCTCCTCGTCGAAGAGGCCGAGCGCGCCTGGATAGTAGTGGCCCTGCAGGTTGCGGCCCACCAGATCATGCTCGTTGCCGAGACCAGCTTTATGGCGCTCCGAGGCAGAGTTGAGGAGCAGGCGAGCCGATTCGATCGCGCCGGCAGACGAGACAACGATCCGGGCCAAAGCCTGGCGACGAACGACGCTCCCATTATCCTCCACGAAATACGTCACGCCTGTCACGCGGCCTGACGAGTCGGTATCGATCCGTTCCGTCATCGCATCTGTCACGAGGGTGCAGAGGCCGGTCGCAAGGGCACGCGGTATCACTGCATTCAGCGTACCGTTTTTCGCGTCCGTCGGGCAGGCGAACCCAACGCAGTAGTTGCACTGAACGCATGCGCCGCGTCCTGCACGGGGCACGGTGTTGATCGCCATGGGCACCGGGAACGCGTTCCACCCTAAGGCGCGCGATCCGCGCTCCAGAATGCGGCGGCTGGCGTTCGGAGGGATGGGAGGCAGCGGATATCCCCGCTGTCTGGGCGCTTGAAGGCGGTTTCCGTCATCCTCGCCGGCTACCCCGATCTCCCACTCCGCCTTCTCGTACCAGGGCTCAAGATCCGA
>JBBRJW010000528.1:0-3385 GCA_038218705.1 Chthonomonadales bacterium
CGTGCCGGAACAGCCTACTGAAGCACGTTCATCTCGCTGCGGAGCTGATGCGCGTTGGTGTCATCGTGCGCGATATCGCCGGTCCGATCCGCCCGGCCAGAAGGCACCCCACCGTCCTCAGCCGAGGCGCTCTCGTCCAGCCGCAACCCCCGGGCGTCCTGGTAGCCGAAAGAACGATGCAGATGCATGGTCGCTGCTGTCGCTTCGGAGCCAACCGCTGATTGCGGCTGGGGCTGATACTCTGCGGCGGTGACCTGGACCGGGGAGGAGCCGTCTTCTGCGATCTGCACGCTATCAGCCTCTGCCTTCTGCCCGAGGGTAGTCGGTTTGCCGGCGCTCCGGATCATTGCCAGCAGCTCGTCTGCGCCGTCCGCGGCGATCGGCTTGCGGCTGATTCCGCAAAGAGCATCCACATGCTGCTGCACAGGGATCGCGGCTGCCATGAAGCCGCGCCAGATCGGGGCACATACCCGTCCGCCGGTTGCACAAGGCATCGGGGAGTATCTCACCATCTGCACCGGATTGTGGTTGCGAATGGTGCGCTCTACCTTTGCGTGCGCTGCCCAGACCGCCGTAGCGAGGTCGGACGTGTAGCCAACGAACCACGCGTCCCGTCGGCTGCTGGTGGTGCCGGTCTTTCCGTGCGCGTCCGGTATCGCAGCGGCCCCCGAGCCGGTACCGTGGAGAACCACCTCCCGGAGCGCAGCGTTGATCTGGTCGAGTGCCATCGGGCTCATGAACGCGGCATGAAACCGCCTGCCGGGCTCGTCCCGATAGGTGTCGCGGCCCAGTGCGTCTGTGATGCGGGATATGACGGTTGGCTCGTAGCGACCGCCGCCATTGGCAAAGGCAGTGTAGGCCGAGCAGAGATCGATGGGATGCACTGCGGAAGCCCCGAGAGCGAGAGGAAGCACGGGCTGAAGGGTCGATGTGATTCCGAGCCGATGGGCGTAGTCTATCGCTGTCTCCGGGGTAGTCTGATCGATTACCTGGACGGCAATGGTGTTGATCGAGTCCCGGATCGCATCGAGCACTGTCACCGGTCCGCGGTACCTCTTCTCATAGTTGTGGACTGTCCACGGCGTAGGCTTTGTGTCGAACACCAGTTTCTCGTCATTGAGCACGGTGGAGATGTCGCAGACCGACGTATCGAAAGCAGCCGCGTAGACAAGGGGCTTGAAGGCAGAGCCTGGCTGCCGCTCGCCCTGCGTGGCGGCATTGTACTGGTCGCGGCCGAAATCTGCGCCGCCGACCATGGCTCGCACATAGCCGCTGCGCGGGTCCAGCGAGACCAGCGCGCCCGTATTTGGCCCGCTCCCTCCGCGCAGCCCCGCGTGAAGCGAGCGCTCCGCGGCCTGCTGCATCTTCCAGTTCAGCGTGGTGACAATGCGTAGGCCGGAGTAGAGATAGTCGGCGCCATACTCGGAGCGCACCCGGTTCACAACTTCCTGCACGAAGTAGGGCGCCCGCCAATTCGCGTTCGTCGCCACCTGTGGGCGACTCACCAGAGGGCGGGTCAAACGCACCGGGGCGGCCTCGGCTGCGGTCAGCGCTCCGACCGCTATCATCCGGTCGAGCACTGTGTTCCGGCGCTTGATCGCAGCCTCGAAGTGCTGTGCAGGCGAGTACATGGCTGGCCTCTGCGGCACGCCCGCCAGCAGAGCAGCCTGAGCCAGAGTAAGCTTTGCCGCTGGCACTCCGAAGTAGCCGCGAGCCGCAGCCTCGATCCCATAGCATCCGCTGCCATAGTATGCGCTGTTGAGATAGGCCTCAAGTATTTCCCGCTTGGAGAACTCGGTTTCAATGCGGCGGGCGAGCAGCATCTCCTCGATCTTACGGCGGTAGCTCTTCTCGCTGCTCAGGTAGAGGTTACGGGCGAGCTGCTGTGTGATCGTGGACGCGCCCTGTGAGGTGGCATTTGCATGACGCAAATTCGTAAAGAGGGCCCGTGCAATACCGCGAGGATCGATCCCGCCGTGTGTATAGAAGCGCGCATCTTCGGTAGCGATCGTAGCCCGAATGAGCAGCGGGGAGATCTCGTCCAGCCCAACAGGATGCCGATTCTCGGTCTGAATAGTAGCGAGGAGCACCCCATCGCTGGTCACGATGGTGGTCGTGGTATTTAGCTTGAGGTCAGCAATATTGCTAACGGAAGGGAGACCCTCCGCGATCTTCTTGACCTGCCACACTCCGAATGCCAGCCCGCCAGCCACAACCGTCAGCGAGGCGAGTACCGTCCAGGCTATTGCTCGCCGGAGCGGCGCCCCTTTGAAAATGGACCGGCCGCGTGCTGCGATATAGCGAACATGCGGCCGGTTCACCGACCGGCCCACGTGAGTGATAGTGGATCCAGTTTCATTAGCCATTTTTTAGTTGTCCGCCCTCGGGTACCCCACGCGGGGCGTCGGGCTTTTGATACGAAGCACAAAAAAGACGTCTGATACGAGCGAGTACTTCCCCGACTATAGATGGGGAATCGCTGGTGTCAGACGCTCCTGGCCTCGACGGCTCCACTCTTAACGTGGAGAGGAACCGCATGTTATTCAATTGTGCCGGTTATTGAGGAGTAAGCACGAACCAATAGTGTCCGAGGTCCCTCACACGTTTCTCATGCGTGGTGCAGGGAGCCGCTGCAGCCCAATTCGGCCGCGTACTACAGCGCGCAATAGGTGCGCTGCCGCCCCGCTCCATGCCACCACACACTGGATTAGACGCTGCCGCGTCCTATTTGTTCCAGGAGAGAAAGTATTTTAAAACATCTTTCTTTCTTTATTTGTTCGCCCGCCATTTTGCTCCGTTTTCAGGCTTCTGGCTCGCGTGGGCGCGGCGGTTCGCCTTGACAACCCGCTGGAAAACCATTACAATACGCTAACGTTCCTTTCGCGCGCCTGTAGCTCAGTGGATAGAGCATCAGTCTTCGGAACTGAGGGCCGGGGGTCCGAATCCCTCCAGGCGCATGGCAGATAGCAGTTGGCATTGATTGAGCGCTAACGGTTGAGTTTCCCGTTCCGACGGCAGCTCGGTGCGCGCCAGTCTGCCCGGGATTATCGGTGGCCGCGAGGTGATGTCCGTTTTCCGCAAGGGCCGCACGCGAGCGCCTGGCCGACGAACTGCAAGCTCTGTACCGGGGGCGCCAGGATGGATCCACTGCCCTCCCAATGAGCTTCCTCTTCTGCTTGACCGTGGTGCAGTTCGCGCTCCTCCTCACACGACCGACCTGGTGACTTTGACCTCCCCTCCCAATGCCCCGTTCTTGTCGTGGTCATACTGACCGGCACAGAGATTGCGGGGGGTAATCTTTTTAATCGTTCCACGGGCCAACCCCACTATCCGCTCGCGATATCACTAATTGACAATACTGGAGAGGCAGCTTATGGCTGATCAG
>JBBRJW010000529.1:0-3383 GCA_038218705.1 Chthonomonadales bacterium
CCGATCTCTGCATCGCAGATCGCAGGCTTGCCGCTGCGAATGCACTCGATGTAGTTGAAGTGATGGTCGTTGGAGACGTAGAGCTTCTCAGCGGTTGCGGGCAGCGGCTCGTCGATCAGCGCCTTGTTCTCGCTGCCGTCCGGGTTGTATCCGCCAATGCGGCCGCGGCTTACGAAGATGGTCCCCTTCTCGCCGATGAACTCCACGCCGTTCTCACCCTTGTTCGTCGTATGCAGCACCACGCCACTGGCGTAGGTGTAGTCAATGTCGAACTCCGGGAAGGTGGTGTAGCAGTTCTCGCCCTTGGTCGGCTCCTTCCAGGAGACAGCCTGGACCGCGACCGGGCCCGACCGGTCCATGCCCATCCCCCACTGCGCAATGTCGTTGTGGTGCGCGCCCCAGTCCGTCATCATGCCGCCGGAGTACTCGAGCCACCAGCGGAAGCTGCCGTGGCACCGCTCCTTGGTGTAGTCCACCTTGGGCGAGGGGCCAAGCCACATATCCCAGTTCAGATCGGCCGGTACGGGCATCGGCGGGAATGGACCGCCGGTCGGCCCGGTTGGCAGGTGGGCGATCACCTTGGTCAGCTTGCCGAGCCGCCCATTGCGTACCAGCTCGCAGGCGAGGCGGAAGCGAGCATCCGAGCGCTGCTGACTGCCGGTCTGAAATATGAGGTTGGACTTCCTGGCAACCTCTACCAGCTTCTTGCCCTGACCGATAAACAGGGTGAGCGGCTTCTCACAGTAGACATGCTTCCCGGCCTTGAGAGCCGCGATGGCGATCGGAACGTGCCAGTGGTCCGGCGTGCCGATGACCACGGCGTCGATGTCTGGACGCGCCAGAACCTCGCGGAAGTCCTTGTGCTTGGTCGAGCCTTCGAACCAGGACTGCGCTTCGTCACAATGGAGGTCGTCTACATCGCAGACGGCGATCACCTTGACGCCCGGCTTGCCGCCGATGCCTCTGGTATCGCCAAGCCCCTGGCGGTATCCGCCCTTGGAGCCGCCGAGTCCGATACCAGCGACATTGATCTGGTCGTTCGCGCCGATCTTACGCGGAAGCGCGGAGGCCTGAGCATGGGCTGCGGCGCGCGTTTCGGTCGCAAACCACTCTGGCAAACCGGCTACCGCGAGGCCGGCCAGCGACTTCGCCAGGAAACTCCGGCGGGATTCTCGATACTGATTTGACACGAGGAAGACCTCCCTTACTAATCACCAGGCGGACGCACTGCGTCGCGCGACGCCCATTGGTCAAGCTTCCGGGCACATGCCCCGTGAAGCGATACCGCTCGTAGTTCCCCAAACCCTACCGCATCTCCTGCCCGCCGGTAACGTTGATCGCCTGACCGGTCATGTAGCTCGCCTCGTCGGAGGCGAGGAAACAGACTACATTGCAGACGTCCTCATACGTGCAGCCTCGCCCCAGCGGCACCTGCGCCTCGTATTTGGCGCGCACCTCATCGGCCGAGAGGCCCTGGTTCTTCGCGTACTGATCGTAGAGGCTCTGCTGCCAGAGCGTTCCGTCCAGCAGGTTGCCGGGGCAGATCGCGTTCACGCGAACCCCGTGCGGAGCAAGGTCGAGCGCGATGGACTGCGTGAGTCCTATGCCGCCGAACTTGCTCGCCGCGTAAGCACTGTTACGGAAGCTCCCCTTCTTGCCGGACTTCGAGTTGATCTGGAGGATCACCCCGCTCCCCTGTCCTACCATCACCTGTGCAGCCGCCTGAGCGCAGAGGAAATAGCCGAAGAGGTTCACCTCCATCACGATCTTCCAGTCGCGCGGCGAGATCTCAGTGATATCGCCGCTCTTCAGGATCCCCGCGTTGGAGACGAGCAGATCCAGCGACCCGAAGCGCTGCACCGTCTGATCGACCATCACCTTGACGTGATCCGGATCGGCAACGTTCACACCGATGGAGAAAGTCCCAACGCCGTGCTCCTCCGCGATCGAGCGCGCCACGAGAGACGCCTTCTCTTCGTTCATATCCGCGAGAACGAGGCCCCTGGCGCCCTCCGCGGCGATGCGGCGGGCAATCGCTTCACCGAGCCCCTGCGCCGCGCCGGTAATCAGCGCGACCTTGCCAGTCAGTCGCATCATCGGGAGCTCTCCTCCGTAATGGCAATTCGCAGCAGCTCATCCTCGGCAGCCTGCGTCCAGAACTGGCCGTCGCGAAGCAGCGCATAAACCGACGGGAGCTTCTCTTTCAGGGCCGGCAGCGGGGTCAGTGGAAGGTCATGGATCAGTGGGAAGATCAGCGTCTTGCCGGGGAACCAGCCCTCCTTCACCGCCTGCAGGCCATCCTTGACCGCAGACATGCCGCCTACTGCCGCGAGCGAAGCGTTGGTGGAGAGCTCATCGCTCTCCACGCGCGAAAGCGTCTCGCGCATGTCGGAGAGCGAGGAGCCGCTGCTGCCGAGGAAGCGCACGCCGCGCTGCACAATGTTATTGATATCGAGGGATGCCATCGTCCCGCGTGCCACACCGGCAAAAACGTTGAACCATGCTCCATCTGCCAGGTAGTTGGCCGCGTGCTCGATAAGCGCCGGCACGGGCACCATGCAGATGATGTCGTCGAAGCCCTTGCCATCGCTCAGGCGCCGCAGCTCCTCGTCGAACTTCACATCGCCGAGCTCGCGCGGGTTGAGCGTCACAAGCTCGATTCCGCGCTCGGCAGCGATCTTACCGAATCGGTCGGCAACGCTCTGCAGTCGCGGCGCATCTACGTCGGTCGCGACGATAAGCTTCGGCGGGGTTCGATGCATCACCGCTCGCTGAACGTGCATCTGCCCCATTGGCCCGCCCGCGCCGATAAACCAGGCCGAGCCGCCGGGGAGCAGGTCCGCGCTCCGCTTCTCCTGGTAGGCGTCTGCCGGGCGGTTTGAGGTCGTGCCCAGGTAGTAGTGCCAGTTGTAGTGGACTCGCCCAACGTCCAGCGAGAGCTTCCGAGCCAATGGCTGATCGGTTACCACGCTCAGGATGGCGTGGTTTGCGAGCCGGCCGGCGGCATGTTCGATCGCCTGGGGCGAAACCGCGCCGACAATTACGAGATCATCCACCCCCTCAGCCACAGTCTCGTTTAGAAGAGAGAGGTGATCGGAGTTTCCATCAATCGACTCGACCGGGATCGAGAGGCGGCCTGCCTCCGCCAGCAGCCCGGCCTCGCTCGGCTCGCTCAGATCGAGCGTGACCACCAGCCTGGGCTTCCGCTCCGCGCTGAACATGCCAGACCAATCGATCCTTCGCGTCTCGTCCAGGCCATCGCCGATCACAAGCATCAGCCCGCCATGCTTGACACCGTCCCGGTGCGCCTGAGCGTACGCAGAGACCACACAGGCCCAGGGCTCCGTGAGCGCCGACTCCACATAGCCCGTGTCGGGGCGGAT
>JBBRJW010000530.1:0-3383 GCA_038218705.1 Chthonomonadales bacterium
CTTCGGTTCTGGTTATAAAGAACGCGACATCATCGAAGATATGATTGCTGCGATTTGAGGCCAGGAAAACACGGCCCCGCTGTCGGGGCTCGCGATTAGCGGAGCCATGCTTGCCACGCTACAGTTCGCGGCAGTTCAAGAGAGCGGGACCCAAAAGAGGGGGTAGGCAGCGTCTCGCGCATAACATCGGAACGACGTAGCCTGGGACCGCCGCTCGGTAAGATGTACATGCAAACCCATCCGCTCGGCGGCGAGGCGCTTCGTCCATGGAGGCGATCCTGCGGAATGTCCGCTATCGGGCGTGAATCGTACTTTCCTTCCGCATCGCGGAAACGACGCATTGACCCTGAACGAACGTCGCCCGTCTTCGTCGACAGGGGGATTTCGAGCCTACTTTTGAGGTGTCAGACCATCAAGACCGCGCTAGTCTGCCAAGGCCGCTGGCAGGGCCAGCTCTGCTAACTGTGGAAAGTACTCGTTTGGGGGATACGCCGATGGTGGCCGGCGAGAAGGATCAGAGCAACGTAACAAAATTTCCGCTCATTGAATCGGAAGCCCCCGAGGTATCGGCGCTGGTTGCGATCGTCCGACGCCTTTCGGTCGCGCGCAGCGTGCCGGAGATTATGGATATCGTAGCTCATTCTGCACGGACGCTGATCGGAGCGGACGGGGTCACATTCGTTCTCCGCGACGGCGACCGATGCTACTATGCAGAAGAGGACGCAATTGGGCCGCTTTGGAAGGGACAGCGGTTTCCAATGTCGGCCTGCATCTCCGGTTGGTGCATGCTGGAGCGACGTGCTGCTGTCATCCCGGACATCTATCAGGACGATCGAATTCCGCAGGACGCCTACCGTCCGACGTTTGTCCGTAGTCTGGCGATGGTTCCCGTTCGGCAGGACGATCCGATTGCAGCCATGGGCGCCTACTGGGCGACCCCCCGCGAGATACAGCCGAGAGAGGTGCAACTGCTGCAGACCATTGCTGACGCAGCTTCGCTGGCGGCGGCTTACGTCGAGTCGCGCCATCAGCAAGATCCATGGAAACGCCTGCGCTTGGTCCAGGACTGGGTCAGGCAAAAGGGTCTGCGCCTTCGCTCTCTCAACCAGCCATTCGACTTTGCCAAGCTTAAACCTTGGCAGGCCGAGAAAGAGCGCAATTTACGCTCGGTGATAGGCATTGCGGCCGGATCGGTCCTCCTGGCCACCCTTGTGAGACTTGCGCTGGGCGCGCTCGTCGGCCCCGGTGTAATTGCGTTTGCCACCTACTACCCTGCCGTCCTGCTTTCCACCCTGTGGGCCGGGAGTGGATCGGGCCTTCTCACGCTCTTCGGTGCCGGTGTGGTCGGCTGGTACGCTTTTTTGCCGCCGGTCTACAGCTTTGAAATCAAAGAAGCTGTGACGGTCGCGAGCTTGGCACTTTATTTCGCATCGGGGTCGGTGGTCATCTGGGGCGCGGAGCAATACCGCAGGCTCGCGGCAGCTTTGGCCGGAAAAGATCGCGAGCGTGAGCTTCTCATGGGGGAGCTCTTGCACCGCATGCGGAACATGATTGCCGTGGTGCAAGCGGTCGTCAAGCAGACGCTCTCGTATGACGAGGAAGCCCGCGAGACCCTCGCTCGGAGGATTACGGCCGTCGTCACTGCCGATGGGTTCATGCAAGATGACATGAGCTATCAAAGCGACCTCGCTGAACTTCTCACGTCGGAACTCGCAGGGTATGGACGTACACGCTTTATCCTTTCTGGACCTGAGACGGAACTTGCGTTGGATCAGGCGCGGGCCGCGGCACTGTCAATCCATGAACTGGCTACCAACGCCGCCAAGTACGGCGCGCTGTCATGCCCGGAAGGTCGCGTGCTGGTTTCATGGAATGTAGGGACTGCGGGGCTTCAGATAGCCTGGCAGGAGGTGGGCGGGCCACCCGTGCGCACTCCCACGCGCGAGGGCTTCGGCTCCCGGTTCGTGCGGCAAATGCTGGCCAAAAAAGGCGGCAGTATCAAAACTGAATGGCTGGAAGCTGGGGTGGCGCACAGGATCCTGCTGCCGATGCACTGATTTTCCGGGCATCGGGCTCTTCATCTATGTGTCCGTAGAGCGATCAGAAGCGGACATCGGATAGCATCTTTCAACAGCCGTCTTTGTATCGAGCAGGAAAGCTGCTGCGCGTAAGGAACGAGTATGTTTTGCGCCAGGTTCTTACAGCCACAGCCCGGGTATAGAGCGCTAGTCTAGTTGATGTTTTCTGACGAGACGAAGCTTGTTGCCCCTGCTGTTGCCCCCACACTCAAATGCGAGGTTATTGACTGCCTTTTTAAGCTACTAGGTTATTGATGAGCTGCTGCCGGTTTGATGGACACCGAGATTGGGTGTTTCATGAAGCCGGAGGTGGGTCATGCAGAGACGAAAATTCAGTCGGGAGTTCAAGGTCGAGGCGGTCAAGCTTGTCAGGGAACGAGGGGTGTCGGCGGCGCAAGCGGGCCGAGACCTGGGCGTTCATGAGAACGTGCTGCGCAAATGGGTGAAGGAGTTCGGCTCCGACCCTGTGCAGGCCTTCCCCGGCCACGGGCAGATGAAGCCTGAGCAGCTGGAGATCGAGCGGCTGCGGCGCGAGGTCACCAGGCTGAAGGCCGAGCGGGACATCCTAAAAAAGGCCGCTGCCTACTTCGCGAAGGAAGCGACATGAAGTTCGTCTTCATCGCGAAGCACCGGACCATCTGGCCGGTGGCATGGCTATGCGAAGCAATGGGCGTATCCCGGTCGGGCTTCCATGCCTGGCTGAATCGATCGCCCAGCGCCAGATCCCGAAGTGACGAAGCGGTCGGCCAGCAAGTGAAGGCAAGCTTCCTTGCCAGCGACCGGACCTACGGCGCACGGCGTGTCTGGCGGGATGTGCTGGCGGACGGCGTCGAATGCGGTCTGCACCGGATCGAGCGGCTGATGCGCCTGCAGGCCTTGCTGGCGCGGCCGCGGCGCCGGCGTCTGCCGAAGGATGAAGGCGATCGCCAGGTTGCGAACGTGCCGGCGAACCTTCTGGATCGTCAGTTTGCCGCCGAGCGGCCGAACCAGAAGTGGATCGCCGACTTCACCTATATCTGGACGGCCGAGGGCTGGCTCTACGTGTCGGCCGTGATCGACCTGTTCTCGCGCCGGGTGGTTGGCTGGTCGATGAGCGCCGGCATGACAGCTCAGTTGGTTGCGGACGCCCTGTTGATGGCGGTCTGGCGGCGCGGCAAGCCGGACGCCCTGATGCATCACTCCGATCGTGGCAGCCAATACGCCAGCGAACAGTTCCAGCGCCTGATGGCTGACAGCGGCATCGTTTGCAGCATGAGCCGATCCGGCAACGTCTGGGACAACGCGGCGATGGAGAGCTTCTTCTCG
>JBBRJW010000531.1:0-3371 GCA_038218705.1 Chthonomonadales bacterium
CGGCAGGGAGTGGGCCGTCCGCCCTCTACACCATGCGGTCCGGTGGGGCGCCCGTCTGGGAGCAGAGAAGCGGTAAGGGACTTCTCCTCCAGGTAGGCGTCGATCCTGCGTTCTTCACGTCCAGCGGGCGAAGCGCGGCGATGCTCCGGGGCCTCACACAGTACGCTTATCAGCGCGCCGGCGGGGTCTATCGAGAGCCAGGGGTACTGCGGGTGCAGCGTGGGCCATATATCATCGTTCGTACCTTCGGCGAAAGCGAAGACGTGGATGGCCGCACCCTCGATCTCCTCTCACCTACTTTCGCGCTGGCCGAGGATCGCACGGTTCCGCCTCGATCAGTGGCAATCCTGTATGACCTGGGCGATGCGAAAGCGTCCCCCCGCCTGGCCTTCGCGACCGGGCGAGTGCAGGCTCGCATGGAGACCATGGCGGCGACTGCGTTTTTTGTACGCGGACCGCTGGGCGGCGCGGGCATCGCGCGGCTCCAGGCTGGAGGACGGCGGATGGCCGGCATACGCGCGATCGACCGTCTCGGCCGGCCCGTTCAAGTTCAGGCGGTTCCTGATGGCGGAACCCTCCTGCTCCGGTATCCGCTCGACCCCGACGGAGTCGCGATCCGGATTGGCTGGCAGTAGAGTGGCTAAGACTTCGTGTACGACAGAGAGCGACAACACCGGAACATGAGTGAATCCAATAGCGACGCGCGCGATAAGCCCGTGACCGCCGAGTTCAGCGCCAGGTGGGCCCAGGCCGAATCGACTCTCGATCTCGCCTGCTGCAGCGACTGCCGTGCGTGTTCGCTCCGCTGCACCGCCTCGGTGCCCGCGACGGAAGAGGAGTGGGCGGGTATTCGTCGGCTTATGGAGCGGGCGCCCGAGGACAGGCAAGCGGAGATCGCGCGTGTGCTCGCTCAATCCAAGGGGATCGACCTCGGCGATGACGTCACGATTACAATGTGTCAGTTCTTCGACATGGACGCCCAGAGCTGCGTTGTCTACGAAGCGCGCCCGCTCGTCTGCCGCCTGCTCGGATTCGTGGAGTGGATGCCCTGCCCTATTGAGCGAGTGGAGCGCCCTCTGAAAACCCCTGAGGCCCTCGCGCTGGTCGCTGCCTACACGGAGAAGCCCAGGAGAACGCTGGAAGAGTGGGCAGGCGATTTACCCTGATAGGCGACAATGTCAGAATACGTGCGCGGAAGCGAAGTGGATTGTGGAGGAAGTTCTCTTGTAGATGTTGAAAATAGAGATGCAGCCTGGGCCAATTATAAGTTCCCACTGGCTGCACGATATCGCTCCGCACGCATTCACTATCGGCCTGTAATTGCGCGCCGGGCAGGAGGCGGTCTTGGAGTACATCTATCTCGCCTACACCGCACACGACCGGGACTTTGCCCTCGTACTAATGGGCGAGCTCGAGAAGCGTGGAATCCGTGTCTACATGGATCTCTCCGGCCTGCGAGGACAGGCGGAGTGGACTGCCGACACCGAGAAAGCTCTCCACAGGGCCTCGGCAGCGGTGGCCGTGCTCTCCCCGGATTCGTCGCGATCGGATGTATTTACCTATGAGTGGACCGTCGCGATGACACGCGGCATCCCCGTTTTGCCGATCGCAGTGGTTCCTACCCCCGCGCATCCGCGGCTGCTCGCGTGCAGCCCCATCGACGGCTCGGTAGGTGGTCCTGCTTCCGTGGCGCTTCTGGGTGAGATCGCCGCAAGGCTGCAGGCCGCGCGGGACGGGTCGCAGACGACCGAAGATCATACCGTGCTGGCGGCGAGTGGGCCCTCTGCCCGAAACGGCCAGAGGAACGGCTTCTCCGCAAAGTCGAAGACGCCTTTGCGCGAGCGAGCGGGAACCTTTGAGGCCGCCCGACCCGCCGAGCCGGATGCGCTGGGCCGACTGGCCATGCTCCTCAACGCGAGCGACACGGAAGTCCAGATCGCAGCGGCAGCAGCCATGGCCAACCTCAACAGTGCTGCGTCTGCCGGCCCTCTGGAGGCCTCCCTGAAGGAGACCCGGGACATCAATGTCCGGGCAGCGATCATCCACACCCTCGCCACCATCTCCGGAGATGCCCTCGATTACGCCATACTGACCGGCGACCTCGGCACCTCCTATCCAGACAAGCGAGCGGGACTTGCGCGCATGCTTCGGCGCGCCGTATTCTTCTCGGAAAACAGCGTTGAAGCGCGCGCATGGGAGCTGAGGCTGCCTGAGAACGAAGTGAGAGCGCGGTGCGAAGCGATGGCTCGCCGATACGGGCTTGAAATCGGGTGGGCAGCGGGCGAGCGGGCCGACGAGCCTGAGGCCGCACAGCCGAACGGCCATGCGCTCTTCCCCTGGTCGGCGGGAGCCGCTGAGCTGGTGGGGGACGACTGCAGAGACTAGTCGGGTGCGCGTACCGCCTGTTGTCGGAGCCAGTGATCCGCAAGCACCAGCGCAGCCATAGCCTCTACGGCAGCAACTGCCCTCGGAAGCACGCAGGGATCATGCCGCCCCTTCGCCTTGAAGGTGACGGCGGCCCCGGTCTGATCGACCGTCTCCTGCTCCTGCATAATGGTCGCTACCGGCTTGAACGCCACTCTGAGAATGATCTCCTCCCCGTTTGAGATCCCTCCCTGTATGCCGCCGGCATGGTTTGTCCGGGTCTTGATCGCGCCCTCGCGGCTCTCGAAGGGGTCATTATGGGACGATCCGGTCATCCTCGTGGATGCGAAACCCTCGCCTACTTCGAACCCCCGTGTCGCAGGCAGCGACATCATCGCATGGGCCAGGTCCGCCGTGAGCTTATCGAAAACAGGCTCGCCAAGACCGGCGGGCACATTGCGCGCCACAAGCTCAACGACCCCACCCAATGAATCGCCCTCCCGGCGCGCCGCGTCGATTCGCTCAATCATTCGCCCGGCTGCCTCGTTGTCCGGGCATCGCACGATATTGGCGTCAACGCTCGTGCGGCTCACGGCAGAGCGGTCCACGCTCGCTTCGATATCGGCAACGCTCAGCACGTATCCCACAATCTCCACGCCGCACCGGGCCGCGAGAAGCTGCCGTGCGATGGCCCCGCCCGCGACACGGCCGATCGCCTCGCGATAGGAGGCGCGGCCGCCACCCCGATAGTCGCGTACCCCATACTTCACCTGATACGTGTAGTCCGCGTGGCTGGGCCGGTAGAGGCCTGCCATCTCACTGTAGTCGTTCGATCGGGCATCCGAGTTGCGAACCTGAAGAGCGATAGGCGTGCCGGTCGTTTGACCTTCAAACAGACCGCTCAGCATCTCAATCTCATCCCCCTCGCGGCGCTGCGTTGTAATGCGGCTCTGCCCGGGCCGTCGTCGGTCCATGTCGGCCTGGATCTGCTCGATATTCAGAGCAAG
>JBBRJW010000532.1:0-3371 GCA_038218705.1 Chthonomonadales bacterium
ATCAGGCCCTGGCTACGGATCATCGCGCGCGTCTGGTTCATTTCGCAGCCCAGGCCTGCAATCAGGTAGCTCCCAACGTTTGGGTGCGTGGCCATCCCACCAAGGGTGCGCTGCAGCTGGTCGTAGCCGAGCCCATTGAGCTGCATGCCGCATCCGCTTGTATGAGCGACAGGGAGTACGCCGTCGACACCGGGAAAATTGCGCAGCGCCTCGGGTGATCGAAAGTGGTCGGCAATCGCCTGAACGAGACCGGAGGAGCAGTTGACCGTGGCCACGAGCGCCACGTAGTTGCGGGTGCCAACACGGCCATCGCTGCGGAGAAAGCCAGGGAAAGTGCGAGCTCGTTCCGGCGGATAGTAGTCTACGGTGGGGATGTCCGAGCTGAATTCGCAGCTGAGGTGGAGTCCGCCCGCGCCGGGCTCGCGCCCTTCGCCGAAACCGAGATTACGAGTGTGAACCCATTCGCCTTCGGCGATTGGCGCTGTGGCGTAGCCGATAATCTGCCCGTATTTGCGGACGGGGTCGCCCTGCCGTACCGCGCACACCGCCACCTTGTGGCCCGGGGGTATATCGGCGGTAACGCGCAGTGCGCGCCCGGCGTGCGTGAGAACGGATCCAGCCGGGATCCGCTGCCGTGCCACCGCGACATCGTCGCCCTCACGCAGCAGAATCGCAGCCCTGTCGAGCGCCATCTCCTCATCCGGCATAGTGGTCCTCCCTGTCTCCCGTCTCTGCGTGTAGATTCGGGGCGCGCGCGTGCGTTTCCTGCGACGGCGCAGCGGAGGCGACGTGCCGGGCTATTGGCCGAGGTGGAAAACCATGCCATCGTAACCGACGGAGATCCCCTGTGGGAGAAGCTCCTCCTCCAGTTCATGATGGAGAAGGCCGATCTGGTGGCAGAGATGAGTCACCACGCAGGGCGCGTCTGGCGCCAGAGCGCCAGCCTCCACGAGCCTTCGCCTGAACTGGACGACCTCCGGCCGGGAGAGATGGCCGGGGTAGCCATCCTCGGCAGCCTTGGTGCACTCCATGACTATGCCATGCAGTTTCTGCCCTTCCAGGAGGTCCCAGGTCGACTCCTCATACCAGCCTGTATCCGTTGCATAGAGCAAGCCTGTGCCATGGTAGTCGCGAATCACGTAGTTGAAGCAGATCTGCTTTACATCGTGGCGCGCATGAATGGGAATCACCTCGTAGCCGCCGATCATGCACTCCACGCCAGCGCAGAGTCGATGATACCGCATCGCGTATCGGTCGGGATCCAGCTCGGTCTCCAGACGCGCGATCAGGTCCTCAGGGCCATACACTGGCAGGGGCTGCAGGATGGGCTCCGGAACGAAGTACGGACCGCGGTATTGAAGCTCAGTCAGGCTGAAGTGATCGTCGTGGCCGTGAGTGAAGAGCAGGGCGCTCAGCATTCGGAGGTCGATGTTCTGCTCGACCACCTGGTGAAGGATATCGGGTGGAAAATCGAGCTTCAATCTGTCGTCGACGAGCGCCGAGGAGCGGGTTCGGAGATTCTTGCCCCGGAGGAGGCGCGCCTGGATACAGAGAGCACACTGGCAGAAGAGAGCGGGCATTCCTTCGGCCGAAGAGGTGCCGAGAAGTTGGACCTTCATGGGATCGCTCCCTCTTCCGCATCGGTGCGGAGGTGTTTACTGTGCCCCGGGGGGCGCCACCTCATTATAAGACCGGTATGCCAGGCATGCAAGCGGATCGGCCCGACTCCGCATGTGAATTGCTTCACATGCCCGCTGCAAACGGCCGCTACAGGAAGTCTCCACCAGGCGCGAATACGCGGCCGCATTTCCAGCAGGAACTCGCCTCGGCCGGTGAGATGCAGCCACATCCCGGGCAGTGGCGGAGCTTAATCGGGAACTGCCCGCACTGTGGGCACCGGGAGCTGTCACCGTAGATCAGCGCGCCACAATGCTCGCAGCAGCCGGCCTCGCCGGGTCTTAGCTTGGGTTCAGGAATTCTCACGATGCGGATCTCATGTGCGCCGCAGCTTCGGGAGCGCGGCGGAACGAAGGTAGGATCGCAGCGATGCAATCAGGATCACCAGGCCGAGTGCGGCCCAGAGCACCGCGTAGAACTCCGCTGAAAAGGGAAGCCAGTGGTACGCGCGCTGCATGAAGACCGCATCGTTGTCACCGATCTGCTCGTGAGTGAGGCGTACCAGAATCCGAAGGTCTGTCAGCGCGTTGAGACTGCACTGCACCGCCAGAAATGCCGCGATGAAATCCGCTGTCCGGTTCGAGCTATACCGTGCGGCAGCCCAGATCAGGAGGGCAATCACCGCCCCAGAGACAAGCGTGAAGAGGTTCGTAAAGGGGTCATGCGCCCAGAGCAGGGTGAGGAGGCCAATGTACCCGGCGGTGGCGTAGAGCGTGGTGCGGCCGGCCGAGGCCCGCCGTGCGCGCGCTACCTGCAGCAGGATTGCGCCGAATACCGCAGTGCCGAGGTATCCCCCAGAATAGACGAGCCAGCTCCAGTGCGGATCGATCCAGGTCTGAGTGACACCTTCGCCGTTCGACAAGACGCGGATGGAGGCGACTGATCCGCCCGAAACGAGCGCTGCGAGAGCATGGCCCCCTTCGTGCACGAACGTAACGAAGAGGCGCAGAGGATAGAGCAGATAATTGCTGTAGGGCATGAACCAGAGCAGCACGGTTGCCGCGGTTGCGGTGGCCAGGGCTGCCCGCGTATCCCTTGGGCCGGCAGATGGCGCGCCGGAGATGGATGGCGGGGGGGTGGTTGTGGTCATCAGAGCGCTTCTCCTCTCCTCTTCAGTACGTGATGCCGCGCACGGATAACTCCAGGAGCGCTCTATCACGCCCCGTCCGAATGGACCGGGCTATCACGGGCGATACTGCACGACGACTACTCGCGCGCTGGTCTCGATCCGCTGCAGTTCGTCCAGTATCAACTCCAATGCCTTCGCCTCGTTGAAACTGCCGGAACCCGCGCCGATCAGCGGAAAGGCGACGGACGCAAAGCCCTTCTCGTTGACGATGGCCATCGCGTTCCTCACTGACTGGCGAATGGAAAACTCCGATGCCTGCCACAGTATATTGATGCCGGCGACATGGATGATGCCGCGGAAAGGCAGTTTGCCGGCGGATGTGAACACTGCCCCGCCGAGCGGAATGGGCCCGTGCTTTCCTACCTCGCGAAAGGGCTGTAGACCGCCCCGCTTTTTGATTGCCCCCGAAATGCCCTGGGGAAGCAGCAGCCACCATGGGATGATGTTCCGGTTCCAGGCGTTAACGATTACCTCGACGGGTTGATCGAGGAGATTTCCTTCGATAAGTTGATAATGTGATTTAGACATCAATGTGAAAAGGCCGCAGGGAGAACCCTACAGCCTG
>JBBRJW010000533.1:0-3356 GCA_038218705.1 Chthonomonadales bacterium
CTGTCCCATGTCGGGATAATGGTGAGGTTTGCGCGGGCGGCCGCTGAACAGAGAAGAAGGCTCAGCAGGGGGAGAGTGCCGAGCACACGGCCAAAACACCGATGGCGAACGCGATGTGGGCTCAGCATGGGGCCTCCAGACGGTATAAGTAGGCCGGATTCAGAGGGCCTCACCATTTCCTGCTGCACAATCCATGCCACGTTGGCCGCCCGTCCGCTTGCCGGGACTACTTTTCGAGCGCGCCTGGCTTGCGGAGCGTTCTGAGCAGAATTCCATGGTGATTGTCCAGGTCTCTCACTAGACGTTTCAGCCTGGTAAGCGCTGGCCGATCAAGCTGTGCATACATGTAGCGGCAGATATAGGTGGTGCAACCGTATGGTCGCAGGTCGGAGGGAAATGTGCAGCCACCGGCGCCGAGGAACTCACAGGGCAGGGACTCGTCTGGTTCATCGGGCTCGGCTTCGGCGCTCGCGGGCGCTGAATGGAGTGCGGCGGCCATGCGCGCGGCCACTGCGGCAGCGTCCGGAACGCCGGCGGGCAGCGTCGACTTCCACCCGGCGGCTTCCGCCAACAGGATGTCGGTGGGGGCTATGCGGGCTGGCTGACGGCAGCAGGGCGTGGGACAGCTAGGGCAATTCGCTTTTGTGAAGCTTTCGAACTCCCGGCGGAGGTCGCGCTGGGTTCGGCGATAGGCGTTGAGCGGGTTCTGCATAGGCCTATTGTACTCGAATAAGGGGCTGGTCGCTGTCTATTGCGCGCGCGCCTCAATCCCCTGGGCAATACGCAGGCGCTTCCAGTCGATCAATCCGCGGAAGGCGAGGCAGAGAAGCACGAAGTAGAGGCCCGTGGAGAACCAGAGATGGGCGCGGGGTAGTAGATAGAAAGTATAGAGCACATTCACGATCACCCACATCCACCAGTTCTCCAGATACTTATGTGTCATCAAGTACTGGCCGGTCACGCTAATGGCCGTCACCAGAGCGTCCACGAAGGGGTCGGTTGCGGGAGTGAAGTGGTGCATGACCCCACCCAGCACGAAGGCGAGAGGAATATTCACAAGGAACCATGCGGCGCGCCTGGCCGGAGTCAGAACGGAGATGGGGAGATCATCGTTTTGGGTCGGACCATACCGGAGCCAGACGTGCCACCCATAGAACTGCATGGGAAGATAGTAGAGCACCTGGAGGCCCAGACTGGAGTAGAGCTTGCTCTGCCAGAAGATAAAGGCATAGAGAGCGCACGAGGCGATGCCCCATGGCCAGCAGGCTATTCGATTCCGAATGGTGAGGACGACGTTCACCAGCGTGGTGACAACCGCCGCGATCTCGAGCGGGGAGAGCTCCTGAACGAACTCCTGCCAGAACCTCTGCATGGAACCTCCCGTGCGGATCAGATCAGGGAAAGAAGAGCTTGATGGCGGCGACGCCAGCGAGCAGGAGAACGATCGTATCGAAGTGCGTCTGCTTCATCAGCGGGAGCGCCTTCTTCCCCGTGAAGACTCCCAGAACCACCATCGGACATACGATGATATCAAAGCGCAGTGATGCGGCACTCAGGAAGAGCTGGTCCGGGTGCAGGTGCATGAGGAGCGCATAGAGCGGTATCTTCGAGAGGTTCAGCAGAAAGTAGTACCATGCGCCGGTGCCCATGAACTCGTCCTTCGCCAGGCCGATACCGGTCAGGTAGATCGACATAATGGGCCCTGCGGCATTGGAGACAGCGGTGGAGAAGCCCGCCAGGAGCCCGGTGCCCACCACGGCCGAGCGGCTCGTGAGGGAGAGCTCGGGCCAGTACTTCTGCCTTAAGAAGTGAACCGCAAGCATCGCGAGCACAAGCAGCCCGATCAGCGGGTTGACCAGATGCTTCAGATCGTTCCGCCCGCCCAGCCACCAGAGGAATATGCCGCCAAGGATCAGGCCGGTGGCCGTGACGGGAATCAGCTCCCGAAGCTTATCCCAGCGGGCGTGCCTCCGATACCAGCCAACTGCGAACATATCCGCAAAGACCAGCAGGAGCGCCATGGTACCGACCGAGAGACTGCCATGGAAGATCTGCGCCATGAGGGGCACTACAAGAATGCCAACCCCCGGCACACCGGTCTTGGAGAAGCCAATCATCAGTCCGATGAGCGCGCCGAGCAGCCACTGGTTAGTTGAGAGATGCATGGAGAAGGACTTCCCCTGTTCCGGGATGTCCCATTATACCTGCCGTTGACGGCTTCGCACGGAGCGGCTGCCCGCGACGCGGGTTCGCCGCGACCTTCGGGCGGCGGGTCGAAGCGGCCGCTGAACTGCGCGCCTCACCGGGCGCGCGTCGCGCCTGGCAGACGCTGCGAAGCAAAAGCAGAGGAAAACGGCGGATAGCTGGTGAAATGCCAGAGTGAATTAGGATCCACATGCGTGCTCGATCGATGCGCGCAGCCGGCTTTTGGAGGAGAGACAACTTATGGAGTTCTATCAGGCTACGAGTGAATCGGTCGCTCAATTTCAAAAGGACGGCTACGTCATCGTGCGCGGGCTGTTCCGGCACGATGAGATGGACCTGCTGGGCAAGATCGGCCGGGTCGAGCTTGTTCAGCGTGCGCACGCAGTTGCCGATGCGCAGGGGGGTCAGTCGAAGCTCTGGCTCGCGTCCGATACCGCCAGCGTCGATGTCTATAACGCGATTTGCCACTCGCACCGGGTGGTCGATACGATGGCGGCGCTCCTGGGCGACGAGGTCTATCTCTACCACTACAAGATGATGGTTAAGGAGCCACGGGTTGGGGGCGCCTGGGAGTGGCATCAGTACTACGGCTACTGGTACAACAATGGCTGCCTCTTCCCGAATATGGCCAGCTGCTATATCGCGGTCGACCGCGCTCACAAAGGAAACGGCTGCCTTCAGCTCATCAAGGGATCGAACCGAATGGGCCGCATCGACCACGGCAAGACCGGTGGGCAGACCGGCGCAGACCAGGCGCGCGTCGATCTCGCGCTCGAGCACATGGATCTCGTGTATGCGGAATTGGAAGTGGGCGATGCCCTGTTCTTCCACAGCAACACGCTCCATCGCAGTGATCAGAACCGGAGCGAAGACCCGCGCTGGGGCCTCATCTGCTGCTACAATGCCCGGCACAATCCGTGCCGCAACGCTCCGGGCCACCCCTCATACTCGCCACTCGAAATCTGGCCCGACGAACGCGTGCTCGAGGTTGCGGACCAGCACTGGGCGCGCATACTTGCAGTGCAGGATGGCGAGGGGCTTCCGGCATAACCGGGCACGAGGAGACGCATGAAGTTCTCAGATGGAAACTGGCTCGTTCCGCCCGGCACTACCATCAGGCATCCCGCGCAGGCCTATGACGTGGAGGCCAC
>JBBRJW010000534.1:0-3355 GCA_038218705.1 Chthonomonadales bacterium
ACCTCGGGATCACGCTTTCGCCTCCGCAGTGGACAAGCGACCCGAACTGGTCAAAACCGGCGCTCGTGCTGATGGGCATCTGGGGCGCAGGCAATGCCATGGTGATCTACCTGGCGGGACTGCAGGATGTCCCTCAGGCGCTCTACGAGGCAGCAGAGCTTGATGGAGCGGGGTGGTGGGCCAAGACGTGGAATGTTACGCTGCCGATGCTCTCGCCTGTTATCCTCTTTAATCTGATTATGGGGATCATCGGGACGCTTCAGGTCTTTACGGTACCGTACATTATGTTCCCCGGCGGCAGCCCGCTGCGATCCACTTACTTCTACACCATGTACCTGTACGACAACGCGTTTGTGCACCTCCGCATGGGCTACGCGTGCGCAATGGGTTGGATTATGTTTCTCATTATCGTAGCGCTAACCACGATCGCGCTCAAGCTCTCCGCGCGTCACGTTCACTACAGTGGATCCTGACGCGCTTCGAGCGACCAGATTAGAAGGAGCTTTGAGTAGCGATGAGTGACACCGCCAATCGGACAGCACGTTCGGCAGCGCGCGGAGGCATGAAGCAGCTCGCCATGCATGCGGTGCTTATCGCCTGCTCGCTGGTCTTCCTCTTCCCGCTCGCCTGGCTTATCTCCACCTCGCTCAAGAGTGCTGTGGAGGCGACCAGGCAGCCGCCAATCTGGATCCCGACGCACATTCTCTGGTCGAATTACCGGGATGCCTTTTTCTACCATCGCGAGCAGCTGGGGTATGTCCCGTTCCTGGTGTACGGCCGCAATACGCTCGTGCTCTGTATTCTGACCGTCTCCGGGGCGGTCGTTTCCAACGCGCTCGTTGCCTACGCCTTTGCGCGCCTCCGCTGGCCCGGCCGGGACCTCGCCTTCGCGATTACGCTCGGAATGATGATGGTGCCTTTCCCTGTGCTGATGGTTCCGATCTATAGCCTCTTCAAGAACCTCAACTGGATCGGAACGTATCGCCCGCTCTGGGTACCCGCCTGGACCGGATCCGCCTTCTTTATCTTTCTGCTCCGGCAGTTCTTCAGTACCATTCCATTCGAGCTCTCCGAGGCGGCCAAAATCGACGGATGCTCCGAGTGGGCAATATTCCGGCTGGTGATCCTGCCTCTCGCGAAACCTGCACTGGCGGTCGTTGCGCTCTTCACCTTTATGGGGACCTGGAACGACTTTCTCGGCCCATCGATCTACCTCAACTATCCTCACACGTTTACCCTGGGCCTCGGCCTCCAGTTCTACAACAGTCAGCATGGCGGAACGCCGTGGCAGCTCCTGATGTCCGCGAGCACGATGGTGATACTGCCCGTGCTGGTTCTCTTCTTTTTCGCGCAGAAGCAATTTATCCAGGGAATCGCGGTTACCGGTCTCAAGGGGTGAAGCCGACAGGAGGACGGGCGTGACCATACGGTGGGGGATCATCGGCTGCGGCGACGTGACCGAGGTAAAGAGCGGACCAGGCTTCCAGCTCGCTTCGGGCAGCGCGCTGACGGCCGTAATGCGCCGGGATGGCGCGAAGGCGGAGGACTACGCGCGGCGGCATGGCGTGCCATTCTGGACGACGGTCGCTGACGAGGTCATCAATCATCCCGAGGTCGATGCGGTCTATGTGGCAACGCCGCCCTCATCCCACTGCTCGTACGCGCTTCAAGTTTGCGCCGCCGGAAAGCCGTGCTACGTGGAGAAGCCGATGGCGCGCTCGCACGGCGAGTGCGAGCAGATGGTGAGCGCCTTTCGCGCTTCAAAGACCCCGCTCTTCATCGCCTTCTATCGAAGGGCCCTTCCGCGCTTTCTCAGGGCAGCCGAGCTAATCCGTTCCGGTCGTATCGGGAGCGTGAGTGGCGTCGCGTACCAATTTGCAAGCGCGTCGCACCTCCGAACAGATGCGCGGGCGCTCCCCTGGCGGTTCGACGCGGAGACCGCCGGAGGGGGCCTCTTCCTCGATCTCGGCTCGCACACTCTGGATATTCTCGACTTCCTGTTAGGCCCGCTGCGTGACGTGACCGGCAGCGCGTGCCACCTTGCCGCACCGTACGATGTGGAGGACAGGGTGGCGCTCCAGTTCCGCACAGAGTCGGGGGCTATTGGTCAGGCATCATGGAACTTCGCGAGCTGCGTGCACCGGGACCTGATCGAGATTACCGGGACTGAGGGGGTTATCTCGCTCTCGACGTTTGGAAACGATCCGGTGCGCCTCGAGCGATCGGAGGGTGCAGTTGAGTTCGACCTTCCCAACCCGAGGAATATCCAGCTCCCGCTCATTCAGACGATCGTGGATGAGCTGCGCGGAGTTGGGGAGTGCCCCAGCACTGGCGTTAGCGGGGCTCGAGCGTCGGCCGTGATGGATGCGGCCCTTGCTGGTTACTACGGGGGCAGGAACGACAACTTCTGGGCGCGCCCGGCAACATGGCCCGGCCGGCCCTCCTCGTAACCTATGCGGGCTCCGGATCGGGCTTCAAGTGATGGCGAACCCAGAGGATGAGGCACGCGAGCAGGACGACTCCTATGATGGCGTCGGCGCCGTGGAAGTAGGTTTTCAGCGTGTCCCATCGCTCTCCCAGCTTTGCGCCGATGAGTGCGAGCGCGTAGCACCACGGCAGGGATCCGACGAACGAGAGTGTTAAGAACTTCGCAAATGGCATCCGGGCAATACCCGCCGGCAGCGATATGAACGTGCGCACCACAGGAAGCAGCCTGGCGATAAAGACCGCCGCCGGGCCCCGGCTCTGGAACCAGGCCTCTGACTTCTCCACATCACGCCGCTTCAAGAGAATGTACTTGCCGTACTTGAAGACGAGCTCACGTCCTCCCTTCGCCCCCACCCAGTATGCGAGCGCCGACCCCAGCGCGCAGCCAACCGCACCGGCAAGCGCCACCAGGCCGAGACTCATTGGCGATCGCTGAACGCTCGAGGCGACGACAGCCGTGGTGAGCGCGCCTGCGAACGGCATAATCACCTCGCTTGGCAGGGGGATGCACGCGCTCTCCACTGCCATCAGAAGTGCGATTCCGATGTATCCGCCAGCGGCGATCGTATGTTTGATGAGCTCGCTCACCATCTCAAGAAGGTGTCCCAAATCGTCAGTCCTTTTTGCTGCCTGCGGTAATTCCATCCAGCGCCCCGCGCAGCTCCTGCTCATGGGTCTCCCAGACGGCCGGACGGTCGTGCAGGTCGGCCACTGCGGGCGCTCCTTCCGCGCGGGCCCGGTCGTAAACTGCCAGCACCCGTTCAAGCATACGGTCGGGCACGTAGTCCCTCGCGTTCCGCAGGCCGGCCTCCGAGAGCCGCCTGCGCAGGTCCGGGTCGCGGAGGACGCGAGAGATTGCGCCAGCAAA
>JBBRJW010000535.1:0-3343 GCA_038218705.1 Chthonomonadales bacterium
GCGGGGATGGACGGGATCAGAAAGAAGAAGATCATCACGATGCCATGCATCGTAAAGAGTTTGTTATAGGTCTCCGAGGTGAACAGGTGTCCATTCGGGGAGACAAGCTCCATGCGGATCGCCATGGCAGCCAGTCCACCGAGCAGAAACATGAATGAGATCGACACAAGATAGAGTATGCCGATCCGCTTGTGATCGATGGTGAGAAGCCAGTCCTTGACGGAATGACTCCAGTTCAGATAGTTTGGCTCCGGCGTGGTCGTTGACTTGGGCAGGGCGTCCGGAGGAAAGGCGGTTGCGCTCATTATCTGTGATTCCCTGTACTGCTGCCAGGCCGTGCGTTCTGCGGCAGGGCCTCGTGAGTTGTGCTGTTAGCCGGGTTTCCAATGGCGCTCGCGTTGCCGGTTGTGGCAGCAGGAGCCGCAGGATTCCCAATCGGGTTGGTCGAGACAGGCTTTCGGCGTGGCGCGTCTGCCTCCGCAGAGGATTGTCCGAGAAGCGTGGCGGCAGGCAGAGCCGGTCCCGCGCCCAGGGACTTGACATAGACGATCAGGTCGTGGATCTGATCCTCGGTAAGCTGCACCTCGGTGTAGGCGGGCATTGTGGAGACCTGTCCGTACCCCTGCAGCAGATGGTCCTGCGGCCTGCGGATTGCTCCGCGAAGGTACTCATCGTCGGCAATCTGCTTTGACCCGCTCAACATGGTGCGCTGCCTGCCGTAGAGACCAACCAGGGAAGGCGCGCGAACTGAGTCCTCGTTCGTGTGGCAGTTGCCGCAGGATAGCTGCGTGAAGAGCTGTGCCCCGCTCTGCTGGGGAGTCTGCGGAACATCCACTGCCGCGCCCTGCGCGCCGGTCTTGAGCCACTGGCTATACTGTGCCGGCGGCATTACATAGACCCAGCCCGCCATTTCGGAGTGGTTGGTGCCGCAGTATTCGGAGCAGAAGAGGTGGTATTTGCCAGGGCGCGTAGCCTGGAACCAGACGGTGTTGTATCTGCCCGGAAGCGCATCGCGCTTGATCCGGAAGTCCGGGATAAAGAACCCGTGAATGACATCCTGCGAGATCAGCGTGATCTTGTATGGCTTCCCGGTCGTAATATGCAGCTCGTTGTTTTCGCGGATTCCATTCGTGTGCTGAATGTGCCACATCCAGCGCTTTCCGATCACAAAGATCTCTTCCGCATTCTTGGGCGGATTGTAGATCTTGGAGAACGGAACCACGGTCCACGCGAAGATACCGAGCGCGAGGATCAGAGGGATAATCGACCACGTGAGCTCGAGCGCGATGCTATGATGGAGGGGATTCGAGCGGTCTGCCCTGGAGCCCCGCCGATAGCGGATGGCGAAGAAGACGACGAGGAAATAGACCAGCAGGGTGAAGAACAACGCCAGCAGCGTGATCACCAGCATAATCTGATCAACTTCGACCGCAAAGGTTGAGGCTCGCGTGGGTAGAAACGGAAAATTCATCTAGAAACGCCTCCCGCAAGCCCCGTTCGCCGAGCGATCCCGGCAGAGGCTGCGAATTACCAGTAAGGTCGCGTGCTCCGGAGCGGCGCTCCGGGCACGCAGCGACACCCTCGAATTCATACCTTGTGAGGCAGGCCTGGAGCGCCCCCCCCATCTATATCCCTTGCGCGCTTTCGCTCCCACCGGAACAGAAGAATGATGAAGGCAGCCAGGATTATAACCGTGCCAGCGCAGGCGATCTCGAGCACTCTATTGATCGCAACCCCATAGCGGCTCGTGGTAGGGTCGTAGTGGGTGCAGAGCAGCGTGAACTTATCGGCAAGGCTCCCGATCTTGTTGTCGGACGCATCCACCAGCGCAAGGCGAAGGTCCCGGGGTGAGTAGTCGACTCCAAGAAGGTACTTCGAGACTCGCGCCTGGGGCGTGAGAATGATAAGCCCGACGGCATGGATCGGCGTTCCGCTCTTCGGATCGAGTACGTAGCGGAAGCCGACGCTCTGTGCGACAGCCTGGATCGACGCCATGTCCCCGGTCAAGAAGTGCCATCCCTCCGAGGCCCCCGGTCGGGGGTAGAGGTCCATGTAATCCTTCTTCTTCTGTGCAGCAAGAAGGTACTGCTCCCTCGGGTCGATGCTGATGGTCAGCACGTTGAACTCTTTGCCGGCACTGAACTTCATCTGGTTCATTGCCTTTGTGAGGCCATCGAGCTCCAGAGTACACATGCCCGCGCACCGGTAAAACGGCATCACCAGGATTGTGGTCCTTGAGCCAAAGTACTGCTTAAGGGCCACCTTCTTGCCGGTCTCGTCGGTGAACTGAGTGCCCAGCGGCACCTGTGAATCGAGCTTCTGGTCAATTCCAACATACTTATCGGTATTAAGCTGTGGGCCCTGGGCCGCGGCCCGTGGGGCTAGCGACGTCAGGAGCGCCAGTGCCGCCAGGGCAAACGCACCCGGGTGTCGACGCACAATACAAAAGCGTCTCATTGTCGTGATCCTCTCCCTCCGCAGGCCAACTTCACGCCGCGAGGAGCAAGGCGGGTATTCCGCGGCCGTTCTGGGGCCGCGAGCCAGGTTCTACATCCCGGGAGACAGGTTCGAGTTTCCGGGGCTTTCAACTCCACTGCCGGCGCCTCGGTACGCTTCGGGCGCAGGAGCGGTAGGGCCTGGAGCCGCGCTGCCGGGCTCTGGCCGAACCTGCCCCCGGTCCAGCGCGGGCGGGGTCACACCGGTGCCGGCTTCCGCCTCGGGCTGAATCTTCAGGCCTTCGGCCACAACGATCTCCATGGCTCGCTGAACCGGAATGCGGTTCACCTGCTTGCCATCGCCATCCTTCCACACGCCGCTTTTCGTCAGCCTCGTCTCCTCATCGGACCGAAAGGCTTTGATGTCCTTTACCGGGTCCGCCTGAAGCTGAGGAGTGCCGGGAGGCGGGAGTCTTCTCACCTGGGCGAGGGGATATGCCGCTTTCTGATCACCGCCAATTGGCTTCACGAGGAAGACGTAGATGCCGAGCGCCACGGCGGCCGATCCGAGCAGAAGGATCACCAGGACGAGGCCCCACTTAAGGAGTACGGGAACTGATATGTCGGACTCTTCATAGCCGAGCATCTCCGATCGCTCGGTCGAAACCGGTGAGTGCTCATCATGCATGGTCGAGCGCCTCCCTCTCCATTACGTATTCGTAGCGAGGCAGGAGCGGAGCCTGCTTGAGCTGATCCACAAAGAGTGCAAGCCAGATACCGCCCAGTCCGAGTGCCGCAACCGCGCAGAACGCTAAGAGCGCGGAGTTGAGCAGCTGGAAGCTCGGTATGATCGTCCAGCCCATATCCACAATCCGCATCAGTAACAGCCAGGCCGCTGCTTTTGTCAG
>JBBRJW010000536.1:0-3340 GCA_038218705.1 Chthonomonadales bacterium
GGCAGGGACCCGGCGGTCTGCTGATAGTTGCCTGGCTGGTCCTGTTTCTACTCTCTGGCGTGAGCTGCGTCTCCTTCTGGGTGCCGCGATTGGCGGACTGGTGGTGGGCGTTCAGCGGTATAGCTCTGGCCGGATTTGAGATCGGTGCGAAGGATAGGGCCAGCGACCGGGGTATTTCAGGCATCGGGTGGAAAGGGGAAGTGCCGTGCGAATCTGCTATGTAACCTCGCGCCTTCCACACGGAAACGGCGAGACGTTCCTGATTGGCGAGATCAACCGAATGCGCGCGCTCGGGCATGAGGTGCTGGTTGTGCCGATGGCCCCACGGGACCGCCTGCGCCACGAGGAGGCGCGGGCGCTGCTTCCTCTCTCGGACGTTCAGGGATTTCTTTCGGCCCGTATCGTGGCCGGCGCACTGCGGGAGCTGCTGTTAAGGCCGCGTACGGCGTTTCACGCGCTCGGGAAGCTGCGCGGAGGCCGGAGTGCGCGGGTTGCTCTTAAGAATGACGCTGTGGCGCTGAAGGGACTATGGCTCGGGGGCCGGCTCCGTGAATGGGGAGCGGAGCACCTTCATGCACACTGGGCCTATGCCCCGAGCAGTATGGCAATGTTGGCCGCCGAAGTCGCCGGAATCCCGTGGAGCATGACGGCGCATCGCGGCGATATCGCCGAGAACAACCTGCTTGCGACGAAGCTCAGCTCCGCTCGATTCACGCGCTTCATCGCCCTGGATGGCCTGCAGACAGCCGAAGAGATCACTGGCCGGGAGTGGGGCGACCGGGCTTTCGTGCTGCACATGGGCGTGCATCTCCCCGAGACCACGGCTCAGGCGCACGCGTGGCCGGATACGCCGGTTATCCTCTGCCCTGCGCACCTCATCGCCCGGAAGGGGCACCACTATCTTCTGGAGGCGATGCGCCTGCTGCGGGAGCGCGGGCGAATCGTGCGCCTGGCTGCCGCCGGCGAGGGCGCAGAGCGGTCCGCGCTTCAGGCTCAGGCGGAGGCGTCCGGGATCGGCGGCCAGGTCGAGCTGCTCGGGCTCGTCTCGCATGAAGATCTGATGGCGCGTTATGAGCGCGGAGGGGCAGACATGGTGGTGCTTCCAACCCTTCACGAGGGGATACCCGTGGCGCTCATGGAGGCAATGGCCTACGGGATTCCCGTGATATCGACGACGACCGGCGGGATCCCTGAGCTCCTCGATAGGGGAGCGGGCATGCTTGTCTCGCCGGCCGATGCCGCGGCACTTGCAGATGCGATCGAGCGATTGTGCGCCGATGAAGCGCTGCGCGCATCGCTCCGCGAGCTGGGTCGAAAGCGAGTCACTGCCGAGTATGCCGCGAGCTCGGTGGTCCTCTCTCTCTCGGAGAGAATCGTGACAGCGACCCTTGAGGCGAGAATGGAAGAAGATCAAGCCTGCACACTGCCGCGCGAAAAACCGATACTGTTACCAGGTACAAAAGTTGGACGCGCAGGCCGCGGAAGCGGGGGAGCGTAGTTTCAGGGGGTTGCGGATGCGATTCTGGGTTATCAAGATGGGCGAGCCGCTCCCAATTGACGGAGCGCGCTATCGTCCGCAGAGAGTAGGGATGCTTGCGGAATCCCTTGTTGCACGAGGGCACACCGTGATCTGGTGGGACTCCACCCTGGAGCACGCGACGAAGCGCCTCCGATTTCAAAAGGACACCTCCCTCAAGCTGAGAGACCGATTCGAGCTGCGGATGCTCCGGTCGACCACGTTCAAGAAGAACGTTTCGGTGCGGCGACTCATCGACCACGCAGTGGCCGGAGCACGATTCAGGAGACTTGCAGAGCGAGAGCCACGGCCTGACGCCATCGTCTGCTGCCTACCCACGCTCGAACTGAGCGCGGCCGCCGTCGACTTCGGTCGTGCCCACGGCGTGCCAGTCGTTCTGGACGTTCGAGATCTCTGGCCGGACGCCTTTATCAGTGTGCTGCCGCGCCGGGCCCACGCACTGGCGCGGCTTGTGATGCATCCTTACGCGAAGATGGCTCAGCGCGCATTGAGCGGCTGTACGGGGATCGTTGGGATCTCGCAGGGATATCAGGACTGGGCGCTTCGCAATGCCGGACGGCCAGCCGGACCTCTGGACCGAATCCTGCCGCTGGGTTATGAACGGCCCGTTCAGAGCGATTCGCAGTTCGCCGATGCGCTGAGCGCGCTCCAGCAGATCGGCGTAGATCCCTCGATGCAGATCTGCTGGTTCGTCGGGATGTTCGGCAGGACATATGACCTGGAGACCGTGATCGATGCCGCCCGCGCTCTTGAAGCGGGGGGACGCACGGACACGCAGTTCGTGCTGAGTGGGGCGGGAGAGACCTACGCAAGTCTTGCCCGGCGGGCGGCCGGGCTAAAAAATGTCGTGTTCACCGGCCGTATCGATGCGCCGAAGCTCGCCAGCATGGGGCGAATCGCCCGAGTAGGGCTGATGGCCTACGCAGCGGGCGCACCGCAGGGCTTACCCAACAAGCTATTTGAGTACATGTGTTCCGGCATTCCGATCCTCTCCAGTCTGGCGGGTGAGACGTGCGAGCTGCTCGAATCCGAGCGATGCGGCCTCAGCTATGACGCGGCCTCTTCGGAGAGCCTGACAGCCCGGCTCGAGACGCTGCTCGACGATCCGGTACGAGCCGCTGAGATGGGCGCGCGAGGGCGGGCTGTGTTCGACACTCGCTACTCCGCCGACGTGATCTACCCGGCGTACTGCCAGTATCTGGAAGATGTGGTTGGCGCAGCCGCTGATAGTTGTGGGAATCAAACCGTCAGTAGGGATGGTCTGCGGGCAGCCTAGGAGATGACGATGCTGGAGAGATCCTACGACCAATTTGGAAGCCGGAAGGCTCCGCCGGCAGTAGAGCCCACGGCGAGCTTGCCGCTCCAGATCGTGCCGGGCATGGAGCCCGTGGAGATGGCATCCGCGGACCTCGACGCAAGCGACGAGGCGGCGGTGCTCGGTGTTCTCCGCTCGGGAAGGCTCGCGCTGGGCGAGTGGAGCGGCGCCTTCGAGCAGTCAATGGCCGACTATGTCGGAGTCCGATATGGCGTGGCCGTCAACTCCGGCACTTCCGCGCTCCATCTGATTCTGGTGGCGATGGGCCTCGGCCCGGGCGACGAAGTGCTTGTGCCATCGTTCACATTTGCGGCGAGCGTGAACTGCATCCTATTCGTTGGCGCACAGCCCGTGTTCGTGGACATTCTGCCGGACACCTATACGATAGATGTGGAGGATGCGGAGCGGCGCATTACCCCGAGGACCCGTGCGATCCTTCCTGTGGATGTGTTCGGGCATCCGGCGGAGTGGGACGCGATCGAGGAGCT
>JBBRJW010000537.1:0-3333 GCA_038218705.1 Chthonomonadales bacterium
CGCACAGCATGCATTCCAGGTCGGCGCTGACGCCTGCCCCGCGAAGAATGTGTACGAAGGCCGCGCACATTGCTTCCAGCGCGAGCAGTGTCACGCCGAATGTCCCGATCCAGGCTAGCCTGGCCTTGAACTTATGCTGCATTCATCCCTCTGTTGTGAAAGCTGCTACAGCTCATAACGCCTTTTGTGCTGCCAGCAGGTGGCGTCGAACAGTACGGTCGCAGGTGCATCAGGGACGCAGGATATGGGCGTCGATATTGAGATTTGGTTCCTTCAAGCGGTTCTCCTGCCCGCCCGCCAGGACGGGTGTGACCCACAATTGTGGTGCTCGACTCGGACCGGATCATCGCCGTTCACCGCGTTTGCCCAACCACCGGCCCCTTCCCGGACCGCTCCGAAGCAGCGCACAGAGGTTTCACAAATTCGCAAGCCCCGTCCGCGCTGCTCCGTCGCTCGGGAAGGGGTGACCGGAAGCCTGTTGACACTGGCGCCGGCCCTTGGCGCAAGCCGTGTTGCCTAACTTTGACTTGCACCCTCCAACGCATACGGCAGAGGAATGGTAAGCAATCGGACCGAATGTGAGGCTGCACGAAAGGTATTCACGCGTTTTCGAGGCCCGCTTGGATCGCTATCGCTCGGATGGACCGTCGACGCGGATCTGCGACGGCACCAGCTCGCAGGAAGGATGTGTGAGAGGGCATGGGAGCTGGAACACGAGGAGTGTTGATCGCAGCGCTGGCGGTTGCGATGAGCGTCGGGGCCGCATATGCTGGGCCGGCATATCACCTCACCTTTGACGATGAGTTTGTGAAGTTGAGCATCGCCAACACGGGAGAAGCGCGCTTTGGACAGACCGGCTCGCCGCGATCGGGCCGGTACGAGACGTTTTTGAGGGATTGGCCCTTTCGACATCTGGGTACGGGCGAGGTGCAGGAGTATGTCGACCTGGATGAACTAGGGCTGCCTCAACCGGCAGGGAAGCCGATTGGCTATCAGCCCTTCACGACGGCGGGGGGAATCCTTGGGATCACGGCGACGAAGGCGCCGCCCGAGATGGTCCCTTTCCTGCAGAAGCAGACGGTGCTCTCAGGCCTCCTCTCCACCCACTCCTCGTTCCGCCAGACATACGGCTATTTCGAGTGCCGTGCGAAGCTGCCGCGCGGCGCGGGACTCTGGCCTGCAATCTGGCTGCTGCCCACCACGCCGGTTGCGACCGATCCGACGAGCCTTGCGTGGAAATATGAGATCGATGTGCTGGAGGCCTTTGGCGCTCGAGTGAACACCGGGGGCGGCGCGAATCAGGTGCACTGGGCCGTGCACGATAACGTGGAGAAAGGGGGAAGCCAGGGCGACTGGGTCACCGTTCCGGGCTCCATCTACGACGCTTTTCATGTGTACGGAGTGAAGTGGGACCCGCGCCCTGGCAGCATCAGGTTCTATGTGGATGGCGCGGAGATCGCACACTGTCCAACGCCCGCTGGCATGGATCAGCCGATGTTCCTGATCGTGTGTCTGGCGGTTGGTGGAACATGGGCGGGCCCGGTGGATGAGTCGGCCCTCCCGGCCAGAATGGAGATCGACTACCTTCGGGCCTATTCGAACGACCCGACGGCTCCAGCGGTTCTCCCGGAACCCGGCTATCGGCCCGGCCCGAAGCTGCCGATACCGCTCGATCGAAGCAAGCGGCAATAGGGGATCATACTCCCCAGCCTTCACGCGTCGGCCAGGAGGATGGTTCCAGCGCGAATCGTCCCGGCCAATGATGGCCACGCTGGGTCAACTTCAGGTTGGGGGCTAGCCCGTCAAGGGGTGCTGTACATCGCGCCGTTGCTATCAAGAGGGCAGCGCCGGACACTTTGTCCGCAAGTAGTGCAGGAACTGCTCTTCGCCTGAGCGGTCAACCCCCTGGAATAAAACCCTCCGCACCGTTTTGCCGCCGTCTACCTGAAACACGCATCGTGTCTGGAACGGCCGGCCAAAAAGGTCGGTTTGACTTACAATGCAGCACCCGGTAAAGCGGTCCCACTCCAGCGTGTCGAACTTCCACGTCCCGGGCAGTGTGACGCCGCGCGAATCGGCCCGTGCAATAAAGCCCCACCTTTTTGCTCCCGCGATCCAGAAGTAGAGGGCTACGACCGCTGATCCGGCTACGAAACTATAGGCCTGTTGGGAACCTGGATATAAAGGTTGAAGGAGCGGCAGCAGCGCCAGACCCGCAGAAAAGAGCGTAAAGATGGTCGCCAGACGCCTCCAGAATGCTGGATCTGTTCGAACCTCTGCCGGAGGAAGGTCGGCTACATTCTGTGGTCGTGCGAGCCGTTCAACAACCTGCCTCTCCATGGAGACGCCTCTCCGTCGACACTCCAGGGTTGCGGCCGCGTCCGACCATCTAAACAGGAAAATCAATCCGCATTGGGGTGCAATACTGAGCATCGAGAAGTCGATTAGATGGGCTCGCCGGAGCGAACCTAGAACCATCATCGGAGCGAGCAGCGTAACGGCCCGTAATCTCCAGTAGACAAGCCTGGTGCTTCGCATTGATTCTTTGACCTTGAAATCCATGCTGCCTCCGGCGGACACCTTCGCGCCCAATGTCTCCCCGAGCCTCTGTTGGGCGCGCAACATGCTTACGATCAATAACAGCCGGCCCACAACTCATGTTCTTCTAGTCCCCGCTGGGCTCCTTCCCCTCTTTGCTGCCCTGAGGAAAAATAGAACGCGGCCGCTGGCTCCTGACCCTTGTCTGCCCAATACCCAAAGCAGACGCGGGCTAAAGTCCTGGACTTTAGCCCGCGAAAATCGGGGTGACTGGACTTGAACCAGCGACCACCCGCCCCCCAGACGGGAACTCTACCACTGAGCTACACCCCGTAACCCAACGACTTTATTGTACCCCTCTGCCTGCTCCCTGTCAAGCAAGGTTCGCGGCACCGGGGCCGTGCCTTCTCCATGACTACGGGTACTCGCGCCGGGTTGTCCTGCCTATGGGCCGGAAGGCTTCGCCGGGAAACGGAGGTTGCGCAGGCGCGCTCACGGACAGGAAGCCTGACGGTTTGCGATAAGCTTGGCGCGCCCATGAATCGGGCGCTATCGCCGCAAATGGTGAAACTGAGCGGGTGGATCGGAACGGGCACTAAGGCCCATACGTAGAACCCACTATGTCTGCAACTTCTATTCGCCATGAGATTGATCCCTCCGGCCGCTCTCTCGATAGGGCGAGCGACATCACGGCACTGATAGGAAACACGCCGCTAGTGGCGCTCAGCCGCGTGGTGCCTCGCACTCCGCACGTTCGGATTCTCGCTAAGGCCGAGTGGCAGAATCCGGGCGGCT
>JBBRJW010000538.1:0-3331 GCA_038218705.1 Chthonomonadales bacterium
CCAGGCCGCTGCTTTTGTCAGCAGCGCCGGCTTACGCTTCGTCTTACCCGAAAGCAGGGCCGTGAAGGGCACGAAGAACTGGAACGCAATGATGAAGCTGCCGATGTAGAGCCAACTGCCGTTGAAACGCTTCAGATAGAAGTCGATCTCGTCCGGAAGGTTGCCGGACCAGATAATCAGCCACTGAGAGAGCGAGAAGTATGCCCATACCATCACCAGGGTCAGGAGCAGGTTGCCCCAGTCCCGCCGCGCCTGGATCGTGACGACCTCCTCGGTATAGGGCGCCTTGTTAGCGGCATACATCTTCGTTACGATGTAGACAACCAGCGGGAGCGCGCAGAGCCCCTGTCTTATTACGAACAGCGCACCGTAAATGGTTGAGTACCAGTGCGGCTCAAGCGTCATTGCCCAGTCGGTGAAGGCAAAAGTGACGGAGACCACGTAGAGCACGAAGCCGATAGACGCTACGTTGGTGCGCCACTGCGCCAGCTCGGGATTCCCTGTCTCATCCTGCTTTCGAGAGAGCGAGGTGATGTAGCTTGTAAGCAGAATCCAGAGTGCAAAATAGAAGACCGCGCGGATATCGAATGCAGCGGGATTCATATAGCCCGCGCGATGCCGCAGGATTGCATCGTGGAGACCAGCGCCGGGCTGCGCCCACGGATAGATAAGGTACTGGCCGCGAAACATGATGGGCAGAAAGAGCAGGAAGAGAGCAGGGAGCGTGCGCGCGCCCGCCTCGAACATCCGGACAATCGGATGTCCCCAACTTCCCACCACCATGTTCTGGAGCAGCAGAAAGCCAAAGCACCCGAGCGAGAAGCTGACCCAGAGGAGCCATCCAAACAGGTAGGCTTGCCAGATCGTCCGCTCAATACTAGCGCCATCTCCCATGGAAGCGCGGTAGAGCGTGGCGCCAATTAGCAGGCCGGCGATGCCTATGATCCCGAGTACGGTTCCGATAGAGCCGAGCCGCTGGAGGCCGGCAGGTAGCGTCTGCTTCTGTTTCATCTCACCTCCGCCCCCGCGCCATTGGGCGCTCCTGGCGCTGCCGTCGGCGACGAAGAGTTATCCGCGGGCGGCGTACTCTGTTCGCCTGAACCGGCGGTATCGCCCGGTCGGGCGTTCTGGCTCCGCTGCAGCACGCGGATATAGGCGGCGATCGCCCAGCGGTCCGCCTGCTCCACCTGGAATGCGCGCGGCGTCATGGTTCCGTAGCCGTTGGTTATCACGTCGTAAAAGTGACCGATTGGCATATTGCGAAGGCGCTCCGTGTGGTAGTTGCCGGGCGGGCGCTTCAGATTGAACCCGCGCTGGGCAATCATTCCGTTGCCATCGCCGAGCTTGCTGTGGCAGGGAGAGCAAAAAATGTTGAACCGATCCTGGCCGCGCTTGAGCATTGTCACGGGGTCGCTGTTGAAAGCCTTGTAGGCGGCCTGCGGGATCGCATCCACGTACCGCGCTCCCACCAGTTTGCCGTTTACCAGTTGACCACCGGTGTACCCGGTGTAATAGGCCTGGTCGATCTTGAGATGGTCGCGGTCAACGGTATGCGCCACCAACGGTCGGGAGCCTTCGCCATCCGCAAAGAATTCGCTCTCCGATTGAGGCTTATCCTTCGGCTGGTTCCACATGTCGATGTGGCATCCGGTCAGCGCCAGGAGAGCCGCCGACGCCGCAGCGAGAGCCAGCGCGCCGCGCCGGGCTGGGATGCACAGGTTGACTTGTATCTGCTTCACTTCCATTGTCCTTAGCGATCGCATTCCGAGACTGCGTCGGGCCCGAGGCTCTTCAGGAATTCCCAGGTGTTCTCATAGTTGAACTTCGGGTCAGTCGCCTCGATGCAGAGGAAGAAGCGATCCTGCGACGCTCGCTCGAAATTCTGTGCATTGAAGATCGAGTGGTACGGGCGCGGCAGTCCGTTCAGCAGCAGCATGCCAACTGCCGCCGTGCCCGCCGCAAAGAGAATAGTGGTCTCGAAGGCAATGGGAATGAACGCCGGCCAGCTATGAAATGGCTTGCCGCCGATATTCATGGGATAGGCCATCTGCCGCATTACCACGTCTGCAGGGATCCGCGACATGATGCGTTCGACCATGGGCGAGTTTGTGCCCCACTCGAGCGAATATCCCGCGATAAGGCCAACAATTCCGCCGATGAAGATCATCCAGGGAAGCCTGTTGTCCTCAAACCCGATCGCCTCATCCAGGCCATGTACGGGGAACGGGGAGTATGCCTCCACCGCGCGGTAGCCGGCTTCGCGCACTCGAGCCGCCGCCGCCAGAATCTCCTCGGGCTGTCTGAACTCGGCAACCAGCCCATAAAGGGATGCACTCATAATGGTCGTCCCCTTCTACTTTTCCACCACAGGCTGCGCGTGCGCATGGATCGCGTCCGCCCCGTGATCGGCCGTATGGTTCTTGAGGTGGAGCAGGTCCTTCATCTCGAAGATGTTGATCATCGGCAGGAAGCGGATGAAGAGGAACATCAGGAAGGTAAAGAGGCCCATCGTTCCAATGAACATGCCCCAATCCCACACCGTTGGCGTGTAGTAACCCCACGACGAGGGCAGGAAGTCGCGATGGAGGCTGACCGGAATAATAACAAACCGCTCGAGCCACATTCCAATGGATACAGTCTGCGAGATCACGAAGAGCGCAGGGATATTTCGCCGCACCTTCGGGCTCCAGAGGAACTGCGGGATGACTCCGTTGCAGAGCAGCAGGGCCCAGTAGGTGAGCTTGTACGGGCCGGTAAAGCGGTTTACAATGACCGCCCACTCGTACTGATTGCCGCTGAACCATCCGTAGAAGACCTCCAGGATGTAGCCATAGAAGACTATCAGGCCGGTGGCAAGCATCACCTTGGCCATCCAGTCGAGGTGCTTCATCGTGATCATGTCCTTCAGCCCGTACCATGCCCGAATGGGAATGGCGAGCGTCAGAACCATGGCGAACCCTGCGTAGACGGCTCCCGCCACGAAGTAGGGCGGGAAGATCGTGGTGTGCCATCCCGGCACGATGCCCACGGCGAAGTCGAAGCTAACGATTGTATGGACTGAGAGCACCAGCGGAGCTGAAAGGCCCGCAAGAATGAGGTACGCCGTTTCGTATCGCTGCCAGTGGCGAGCGGAGCCCCGCCAACCGAGGGCCGCACTACCCCAGAGCCGCTTGAGGCCAGGAGTTTTCGCCTGATCCCGCAGGGTTCCCAGGTCCGGGATCATTCCGACGAACCAGAATATGGCCGATACGGTGGCATAGGTCGAGACCGCGAAGACGTCCCAGACGAGCGGGCTCCGCCACTGCGGCCAGAGCGCCATCGTGTTCGGATA
>JBBRJW010000539.1:0-3330 GCA_038218705.1 Chthonomonadales bacterium
GCCATCGCGCGCAATCGGGTGCGCGAGCTTCCGTCCAGATGAACCGACCAGAGGGCTCCGTCCCGACTATCGACGTAGTAGACAGTTGCCAGCCTCTCCCGCGCAAAGCTCGTATCCGGCTGAAGATGAGTCTCCGTGATCAGGCTGGTGGGACCCACCACCAGATAGAGCGGAATGAGACATGCATACGAAGCGGTCTGGGCAATAAGCGAGGCCTTTAGCGACCGCGCCCAGGTGCGCTCTTTCTGCGGCATCGGCCAGGCGCAGAAGGGCCACTCCAGCACCACCGAGAGCGCCCAGCTGAGAATTGTCATCACGACAAGAAACAGGGGCGCGCGCGCCAGAGGCGAGGCCCCGGGAAGTAGAGTCTGCAGGGGTCCGGCGATGAGGCAGATCAGCGGCCACCCGGCAATCACGGAGAAGTAGTTGGCAGCGACCATGCGGCCGCTCGCACGCCCGGGAGGCAGATGGAAAACGCGCGTGATGAGGTTGGCTTCGAGCATACCGATGCAGAAGTTCAGCCCGACAAGATGGCCGAAGCTGATCAACATCAGCGGCGTGCCCACATCGGCGCGGGCGGCCGTGGGAACAAGCAGCATCGCAAGTCCTGCAGCCCACGTCTGAAATCGCGGCTTCATTGGCGCCTCCGATCGTAAGAAGCTCAAAGTCGACTTTCCCATTGCGGTGCTAAACTCGCGCAGGGCCCCACCGGGCCAGTGTGAGGGCTCAGTGGATCGGTGCCGGACAAGACTGCGCGGCGCGATGTGGCTCCTACGCCATCGCGTAATCGTAGGCGGAGATGGTCGCGCTACGACGAGCACTCCCGGCATGGATACTTCTCTCCGCTTGTTCTGGGTTGAACCAACGGTCTCCTTTGTGACGACTCCTCGTGACAATGACTAATAGTAGAGATGTTCAGTTTCCTTCTCCGATCGGCAGGTGAATGAACGGCCCTCGAGGGCAACCTTTCCTTTCGATTTACGGTAAAATAGAAACAGCGCGAAGGCAGCGACGCAGCGTCGGGTGTCACCTCGAAGGCGGGGGACAGGCGACGTTTTGGCGTGTCTGGACAGCGGCCGCTCGAACGCGGGCGGCTCCAATCCAGACCAGTAAGGCGCACACACCTGATGTCACTGACCGACCTGCCGCGCCTCGCGGATCAGCTCCCCGATTTTTCGGAGATGGTAGCGGCGCTATCGGCAAAGGGCGAAAAGAACGCAGTCGAGATCGAAGGCCTGGCCGGCCCGGCCAAAGGCTTCGCGCTTGCACGTCTGGCGAATCGGCTCGAGCGCCCGCTTCTCGTCATTACCTATCAACAGGAGCAGGCCCAGCGCCTCTGGGACGATTTGATCCGATTTGGGATGGAGCCGGACAGGGTCTCGGTCTTGCCTGCCTCGCAGAATCTCTTCCTCGAAGGCGACATCACCGATCACCGTGTCATTGGCGAGCGCATCGGTTCCCTCTCTGCGCTGGCGGCCGGCGGGCCGGCGGTGGTCATCGGTACGCTGGAGGCAGTTCTCCAGCGCACGAGCCCGCGTGAAGACATAGTGCCGCACAGCTTCCGTGTGACAGTCGGCGAGAGTGTGGAGCTCGAGTTTGTGGTTGCGCAGCTCGTTGAGATGGGCTACGACTCGGCCAGCACCGTTACCCGGCCGGGTGAATTCTCCCGCCGAGGCGGAATTCTTGACTGCTTTCCCAGCACGGCTGAATCTCCGGTCCGGATCGAGCTCTTTGGCGACGAGGTCGAGACGATCCGTCCGTTCGATATCACCACGCAGCGCTCTATCGGCAAGGTGGATTCCGCCTATTTCGCTCCAGCGCGTGAGATCCGTCTCGACCCCCAGCGCGTGGCGCCGGCCCTGATCGAGATACGGAATACCGCGATCGCCAGGAAGGCAACGCTCGCCGCCAATCCGTCTCGCGAGTCGCGTGATGCCATCGAGCGGCTGCTCGACGCGACCGAGTCGGCGCTCGCGAACCTGCAGCAGCGTGCGTACTTCACCGGGCTCGAGCAGTACTTCCCGTATCTGGTGCCGGAGACCGTCTGCGCGCTCGACTATCTGGCCGACGACGGGATTCTGGTGCTGGACGAGCCGAACCAGGTGATCGACCACTGGAATCGACTCTCTGCCGATATCCACTCTGCCCGTGAGCGCCAGTGGGAGCGCGGCGAGGCGCTCGACGCCGAGATTCACTTCGCGCCGTTTGAGCGAGCCATGGCCGCCATCCAGGAGCGCCCCACTCTGGTGCTTTCGCTTCTCGGCCGCGCGGTAGAGGGCCTCAAGTTCAAGAAGCGCGTTACCGTCAACACCGCACCGATGGAGTCGTTCCGGGGCCGGCTCGGCACGCTCGCCGACGAAGTGGGTACATGGCTCGAGAACGGCTGCCGCGTCCTGTTTGTCTCCGACCAGCCCTACCGCGTGCGGGAGATATGCGCGGAGTTAAACCTTCCCGTGCAGCCGCGAGACACCCCGGTAGGGCGCGAGGCAGGCCTATTCGTTCAGGAGGGACGCCTTCGGGCCGGGTTCAAAGTCGCGGATATTCGCCTCTACCTCCTCACCGATGCGGAGCTGTTTGGCGCGGCGCGTACCGTAGTGACGCGGCGGCGAGTCGCCGGTGGAGTCGCGATCTCCTCGGTGCTCGATCTCCGCGAGAACGATTTCGTAGTCCATATTCACCACGGTATCGGCCTCTACCGCGGACTTGTGAAGCGCGTGGTGGACGGTAACGAGCGCGACTATATACTGGTCGAATACCAGGGAGGCGATCGCCTCTATATCCCCGCCGACCAGATAGACCGCATTCAGCGCTACCTCGGCACCGATGGCGCTTCGCCGCAGGTGAACCGGCTCGGCGGCAGCGAGTGGCAGAAGCAGACCCGGAAGGTACGAGAGCAGGCGCGCGAGATGGCCGGAGAGCTGATTCAGCTCTATGCCGCCCGCTCCGCAGCCACCCGCGCCTCTTTCGGTCCTGACACGAACTGGCAAGTGGAGATGGAAGAGGCGTTCCCGTATAACGAAACGCCCGATCAGCTCCGGGCCATCAACGAAGTGAAGGCCGACCTCGAGGGGTACAAGCCGATGGACCGCCTCATCTGCGGCGACGTCGGCTTCGGCAAGACGGAAGTGGCCCTCCGCGCGGCATTTAAGGTCATCACTTCCGGTAAGCAGGTGGCCGTGCTCGCGCCCACCACGGTACTGGCCGCCCAGCACCTCTCAACATTTACGGAGCGGCTGGCAGCCTACCCGATCAAAGTAGATCTCCTCTCCCGATTCCGATCGCGACAGGAGCAGCTCAAGACCGTGGCAGGACTGGCGGATGGCACCGTCG
>JBBRJW010000540.1:0-3328 GCA_038218705.1 Chthonomonadales bacterium
TCGTCACCGCGGCCTCGCCCGTCGGATTGGCAAGCGTGGCTGAGAAGAGAACAAAGGGAAGTCCGGGGAATAGCTGCACCGTTGCGCGACTGCCATCCGGCAGAGAGGATTCGATGGCCTGCCCCTGGCCGAAATCGCGGTCTTTGACAGCGATCACCCTGAGCACTCCGCCGGTGACATGCAGTCGGCCGGTAGCGAAGGGCCTAGCCTGCCCTGTGACGCGGACGGCGAACTGGTCTCCGTCGCAGCTCACGCTCAGCCGACCGCCGTGTATGGGCTGCGCACCCGCAGCGCAGGCCAGGATCAGACAGATTGCGATCAAAAGCCAGGAACGAAACATGCTAACGGACCTTTCGAATATACGCTCCTATGGAAACCAACCTCTGGCAGCAGCGAGGCTCTAGCCATGCGAGCATAGGAAACCGAACGCCTGCTCGTGCGGAACTTTACAGTGGACGAGGTAGATGCGGCCCACCAGGAAATCTATACAGGCGGCGATGTCTGGGGGCCCAGGACACACGAGCAAATCGCTGACGGCGCGATCCCGCCCGTAGGGAGGCCATAGACGGCTCACCCCCGCCTGCCTTCTGGCAGGCGGGGAAGCCGCCATGCCTGCCGGGGCGCTCCCTATTCCAATACTGCTAACCCATCTTCTCCCGTGCAGGGGGACCTGGATTATTCGGGCTTCAGGGTGATGGTCCGCAGGTTGATGGGCCTCCATGTGCTCTTGACGGGTTTGACCTGGAGCGACTGTTTGCCTGGACCAGAGATCGTTATCACGCCAATCTTCCTGGTCTCAAAGGTGTCGTAGCTGCCGGTTTTTCCCACCGCAACCTTGAATGATTTGCCTCCGATGACAAATTCACACTCCGAGTCATCCGTGGAAGCGATTTCCGCCATCACGGCAAAATTGCCGGGCTTGTCGGCGCGCAGGAACCACTCTGCATACTCGTTGTCGTTCAGCCAGTAGCCGATGTTATCCCGCTTGTCTTTGTTCTCGATCTTGATCGTATCGCCATGGGTCCTGGCGTCAGTTGCATCAATCACAAATGTGCCATCGGGCGCCTGATTGATGACCTCATCCTGAAATTCGGGCTTCCCTTTCAGGATGGCAACCACGGTGGTGGAACTCTCGTTTGTCCCCTTCGCCGGGAGATGGAGGAAAGCGCCAGCTGGCGAAGGCTCTGAGGCAATCGACTTTCTTGCGGGATCCGTCAGTAAATAGGCTCGCTCGATCGGGCTCTTGAGACCGGGAAGCACCAGTTTGCCATTGGCAGGCCAGTCGAACACATGCAGATAGAGGATGGTCGAACCCTTGACTTCCTTCTGCGTGCACCTGCCCCAGGGGATATTCCGGAACGGTCCGGCCGTCGTTCCAAAGATAGCGTCCTTGTTTATGGAGAGCCACTTGCCCATCTTCTCCAGCCGCTCGATGGAAGGCTGCGGTATTTCGCCTTCTGGTGTCGGCCCCACGTTGAGAAGATAGTTGCCGCCCTTGGAATTGCAGTCGATGAGATTGCGGACCAACTGGGTGGACGATTTCCAGTTCTGATCGTTCTTGTTAAAGCCCCAGTGATCGTTCATGGTCATGCATGATTCCCACGGGTTGGGGGACATCACGCCGGGGATAGTCTGTTCAGGCGTTCCATAGTCGCCGTATCCATTGGCGACGCGGTCGTTGACAATGATGTTCGGCTGGAGATTCCGGCACACGTTGTACAGGTTCTTACTGTACTCCTTGTGGTTAACCCAGGAGTCTTCCCAGCCGCCATCAAACCAGACCAGTCCGAGGGGGCCGTAGTTGGTAAGGAGCTCTTTGAGCTGGCCGTGCAGATAGCGCTGGTACTCGTTCATGTCCGGCGTTCCCGTCGCCGTGTCGTTATAAGCCCTCCGGGGCGTGTAAAGGGGAGAGTGCCAGTCCATGATGGAGTGATAGAGGCAGAATCGGATGCCGGCGTCCTTGCATGCTGCGGCAAGTTCTTTGAGCGGGTCGCGCTTGAACGGCGTAGACTTTATGCACCAATCAGTGAGTTTGGAGCGGTACATGCCGAAGCCATCGTGGTGCTTGCTGGTAATGACGATGTACTTGATCCCCGCATCCTTGGCGACTTTGACCCAGGCCTTCGCATTGAATTTTTCGGGATCGAATTGCTGCGCGTATTTTGCGTATTCGGAGACGGGCATTTTCGACTGTTCCAGCAACCATTCTCCGTAGCCCTTGTCATTCTTGTATTCTCCGCCCGGCACGGAATAGATGCCCCAGTGGATGAACATACCGAACTTCGCTTCGCGGAACCACTTCATCCGGACGTCTTTCTGCGCCTGGGTCTCGTTGGTATAGTCCATCAGGGCTGCCGCGGGTCGTGCGGGCGCGGCCGGGGCCGGCGACTGCCCGGCTGAGCAGAGCACTGCGCTAAGGGCCAGAGCTCTTGTCAAAATCAAACGAATCGAACCCATTCTCTCGCGATCCATGTGGATACTCCTCCCGTTGTTGCCGTTTTGGTTGACTGCCCCGAGCACTGCAGTGGGGCCCGGTTTCCTCGTGGTCCCCGATGGAAGCAGAAGCGAGAAGCTCTATCCTCTGCAGCTCGTGGGCGAGAATCAAAGTTACCGTGCCAGCGGCCTCAATCTCGTGGTGGCGATCATCGTGTTATGGAATACCGTTTATCTGGAGCGGTACGATGTCTTCCGCTTCATGAGCGGGCCCCAATCATAAGACACGTTCAGAGCCGATCCGTTTCCCCAGAAGCGGCTGTCTGCTCGCTTTTCTCCACTTTCTCTTCCAGGGGGTCGGGGCCATGCCAGCCAAGCCCGGCAAATGGGAGCGGGATTCCGCAGATAAAGCAGAGATAGCGCATGGCCTGAAGGTAGAAGACCGCTCGCTCCGACAGCGCGTCGTGGTACTCGGAGAACGGGCTCTCCGGCGGCCAGAAGCGCCAAAGTGGGATAAACACACTGAAGGCGAGAGCGAGCAAGAGATAGATCAGCGCGGGCCGCCGGACGCGCGTTATCAGCGCCAGCAGTGCGCCAAACAGCGCGCCCGCCGCAAGCCCCATGCCCCCCACCCAGAGGGCACGCACGGTGCAGCCGAGCGCGAGACCCGGCAGCAGCAGGAGTGCGGGTACCACGAAAAATCCGATAGCTGTCCGCAGCAGCGTAGCGCGCGATACGGTGGGTTCCATGCCCAACAGCATACCACGGGGCCGCGGCTCGCGATTCCGGGGGCATCGGATAGGAAGACCGCAAATCTACCTGAAGGCCGGGAGCAAGTTCGCCGATAATCAGAGGGAAGCCGCCGCTGCCGGGCAGCGCGTCCCGGCCCCTCTTC